>JBOGFE010000256.1:0-2864 GCA_050741935.1 Acidimicrobiia bacterium
ACGAACCCGCCTGAAGTCACTCGAACAGCACGCCCATCCTCTCCCAGGCATCTCGCCGGCGATTCCGGAGGACGAGAGCCACGACTCCGGCAACAACGACCACGAGCGCTCCGATGACGGGAACGGCGCGGTACGGGCCGGGGATGCCAGCGCCGGGTGCCGCCTCCACGAAGGAGTAGTAGAGCGAGCCGATCAGCGCCACCGTCGTGACCACCAGCGACCCGAGGGAGAGGGCGGCTGACCGGGCCCTCGGCCAGCGCCCATCGAAAGTGACGGCGAAGCGCAGGCCGGCGATGGACACCACGACCAGGCAGAACATCCCCAGGGGAGCGGCGATGGTGAACCCTTCGGCGAAGAGGTAGAAGCCCGACGAGAGCGGCCCGGGCGCGGCGGAGATCGCGTCGCGCGTCGCCGGGCTGGTGACGCTGACAATGAGCGGAGCCACCGCTCCGAGCAGTATGAGGCTGAGGAAGATGGCCACGTGGGGCGTCTGGTGGGCCCGATGGGTCCTCCCTACCACCCGGGGGAAGACGCCCTCCCGGCCCATGGCGTAGAGGACCCTGGTCATCACGTTGTGGTTGGCCAGACCGCTGAACAGGCCGGCCAGTGTCCCGGCCAGCAGCACCCAGTCCCCGAGATAGGGAGCGTATCGGCGGGTCAGGGCGGCGAGGCCGCCGGCACTCTCGGGCCAAGCCGTCGTCGCCTCCCGGACGCCGTAGCCGATGGAGGTGGCGTAGGTGACGATCACGTAGAAGATGCCGACGACGACAACGGCGCCGATCACGGCGGCCGGGATGTTGCGGCGAGGGTTGCGGGTCTCCTCGGCCAGCGACGCGGCTGTCTCGAAGCCCAAGAAGGAGAAGATCCCGAAGGCCAGCCCACCGAGGATGAGCGGCCAGCTAACCCCGGCGGCGCCCGGACGGAAGGCGTCGAGGGTATTCCCGTGGGCACCGCCCTTCCCGATGATGATGGCGGCGAGGAGCAGCAACGTTGCCATCGTTGCGGCGGTGACGACCAGCTGCGTCCGGGTCGAAAACACGATCCCGAAGTACGACAGGAAGAAGTAGACGAGCAGGCCGACCGCATACCAGAGCCACCACTGCTGGAGGAAGGTGGGGGCGCCGAGATTGCTCATCAGCTGGCTCGTGAACACCGCGAAGCCGGCCAGCACGGCCACCCCGGCGAGAACACCGCCGAACAGGTAGGTGCATCCCACCACGAAGCCCCAGAACGAGCCGAGCCCGTGGACGGTGTACGTGTAGAGCGATCCGGCGCTCGGGAGGCGCAGGGCGAACCCGCTCACCACACCGCCGACCACCAGGCAACTGCCCATGGCCAGGAGGTAGGCCAGCGGCGTGGCCCCACCCGCTTTGATCGCCGCCAGGTAGGAGATGAACGCCGCCGACAGGGCCGGGGCCATCACGGTGACCGACTGGGCGATCGTGCCCGGCAGCGAGATGACCCCTCGCCGGAGCCGGTTCTCCTCGGCGGTTGCCGGCCCCTCGTTGGCGAACGGGACGCTCAGCTGGACCGATGACCCCTCCACCCCTTCGCTCACCCGGAAATCCTCTGCCAGCCTCGCGGAGACAATGCCGTGGCTGCTCCAGGCTCGTCCTCGGTCTTCCATCCTGGCCTCCTCCCATAGCTTCACGGTGCGGAGCCCGCAACCGCGAGATCGAGGCTCCCGACGCCTCCGGGAGGAGGGCCGGGCCCGTGGCTTGTCCGGCGATGACTGGGCGTTACGAGGAGGTCGCCGAGGGATCCGGACGGCTCCAGCCTCCGTGATAGGTGCCGCTGAAAAGGGAGCCGCCCACCGTGGTGCCGTCAGCCACCAGGGTGCCGTGTGCTCCGGCGAAGTCGCCAGTGGCATCGACGATCCGCCCCCGGAGCAGAATGTGAAGGTCGGGCCCGACGGTAAAGGCCCAGGTGAAGCGCACGGTCCCCGTCCCGCCGTCGGTGGAGCGGGCGAACAATGTCTCTTCGAGGGTGCCTGACCCTGCGCCGGTGACGAGATTGCCCGTGCCCCGGAACGTGAAGGAGCTGACGCCCGTCCAGGTCCCTTGCCAGAGCTCGGACCCGACTCCTTCGAAGGAACCGACCGTCGGGTCCGTGGGCGACGGGTGGTACGTGGTCATCAGCGCGATCGCCTGCCAGGTGCCGGCGACGTCTAGGGCCGGCTGAGCCGAGACGGGCGGGGCGGCGACGGCGAGCGACGCCGCCATGGAGATGAGGATGCATCCGATGGAGGTCTTGATTCGCGTCATGTGCTGAGCATCGATCCTGCCGGACCCTGTTACATCTGCCATCTGGCAGATAAGCCGACAGATCGGTGGGCGATCCGGGGCTACAGCCCCCGGCGACTCGCCTCGGCGGCGAGTTCGGCTCGGGTCGTGACGCCCAGCTTGGCGAAAACGTGGGCGAGGTGGGTCTTGACCGTCCCCCGGCCGATGAACAGGCGCCCACCGATCTGGGGATTGGTGAGCCCCTGGACGAGGAGCTTGACGACCTCGACCTCGGTGGGCGTCAGGCTGGCCCATCCGGACGACGGACGCTTGCGCTCGCCCCGAGCCCGGCTGGCGTAGGCCACAGCGGCATCGAAGGCCAGGGCCGATCCCTCGGCGACAGCGGCGGCGTAGGCCTCGTCGCCCAGTTCGTGGCGGGCGGCGGACCCGGCGCCAGCGGCCACCGCCCGGTCGTGGTGGTAGCCGAGCTCGTCCCGGCGGCGGACAGCCGCCCCGATCAGCCGGGCTGCCTCCTCCCAGCTCTCGCCGGCGGCGGCGACGGCGGCGATCCCTTCGATCGAGTCGACGGCGACGAGGGCGAACCCGTGGGCGACGGCGGCGGCGAGAGCGGCATGGTGGAGG
>JBOGFE010000257.1:0-3294 GCA_050741935.1 Acidimicrobiia bacterium
GTCACAGGACCTGCGCCAGCAGGGACTGGCGGCTGGGGCATGGGCCCCCAGCCGCACCGCGATGAGCCGCCAGGCGAAGAGCCATGAGCGCAGAACGGATCCTGGGGATCGAGACGTCGTGCGACGAGACCGCCGTCGGCGTGGTGGACAACGGCACGGTGGTGCGGTCGTCGGTCGTGGCCAGCCAGGTCGACCTCCACGCCCGCTTCGGTGGCGTCGTCCCCGAGATCGCCAGCCGGGCCCACCTGGAGCTGATCAACCCGGTGATCGCCGAGGCCCTGGTCGAAGCGGGCACCGAGATCCGGGATCTCTCCGCCGTGGCCGCCTGCGCCGGCCCCGGCCTGGCCGGCGCCCTCCTGGTCGGGGTCAGCGCGGCCAAGGCCATCGCCCTCACCGCCGACATCCCCTACGTGGGGGTGAACCACCTCGAGGCCCACCTCTACGCCGCGTTCTGCGAGGAGCCCGACCTGGAGCCGCCCCTGGCCTTCCTCCTCGTCTCGGGGGGCCACACCATGATCGTGGCCATGGAAGGCCACGGCCGCTACCGGTTGCTGGGCCAGACGGTCGACGACGCCGCCGGCGAGGCCTTCGACAAGGTGGCCCGGCTGCTCGGTCTCGGCTACCCGGGCGGCCCTGCCATCGATCGGGTGGCGACGGTGGGCGACCCCGAGGCGGTCAACTTCCCCCGCCCCATGCTGGACGAGGGCTACGACTTCTCCTTCTCCGGCCTCAAGACGGCGGTGGCCACCTACCTGAAGCGCGAGCCCGACGCCGAGGTGGCCGACGTGGCCGCCTCCTTCCAGGACGCGGTGGTCGAGGTGTGCATCGTCAAGCTGCTGCGGGCCGCCGCCGCCGTGGAGGCCAAGACCGTGGTCATCGGCGGGGGAGTGGCGGCCAACTCCCGGCTGCGCACCCGCCTGCTCGACGAGGCGGAGGCCGAGGGGCGCCGGGCCTTCCTGCCCAGCCCGTCGCTGTGTACCGACAACGGGGCCATGATCGCCGCCGCCGCCTGGTGGCGCCTGCACTCCGACGGCCCCACGCCGCTCTCCGGTGGCGCCTTCCCCTCCCTCCGCCTGCCGACGGTGGGTTGATGGCCGACGTCGATTACGCCGCCGTCACCGCCCGCCAGCAGCACGTGTGGTCCGAGGGGGAGGATTCCGAGTACGCCGAGGTCGTAGCCGTCCGGGCGTGATGTTCGGGCCTCAGGGCTTGCGCCGGCCCGAGATCGAGAAGCGCCGGCGCCGGACCTTGGGTTGGCCACCGGCCCCGGCGTCACCCTCCTCCACGATCTCGTGGGTGGCGCCCGGGGGCAGGTCCGGGCCTTCGCCGCCCTCGTTGTCGGGGACCACCGCCTCCCCCCGTTTCACCAGCCCGGCGACGAATCGCTCCTCGGCCTCCTCGGGCTTGTCCCCGCCCGCGAAGAGCCGGCGGCGCAATACCAGCCCCTCGTCCGTCCGGCGCACCTCGTGGGTGATGGACGACGGGCGGGCGCGGCCCGCTCCCGTCCCCCCTCCACCGGCGGTCACCAGCACCCGGCCCCCCCGGAAGAGGGCCTCGACGAAGGCGGCGGCGGCCCGGTCGTGAGCCAGTGGCTCCACGGCGCCGACGTCGAGGGCGGCACCGGCCACGGCGAAGCGCTTGGTCTCGGCGATGGCGGGAACGAGGAGATCCTCGTCGAGGCCGTAGGGCTGGCCGGGGAGGGCCAGGAGGTGCAGCCGGGGTTCGCCTTCCCCGATGGCGGCGGCCAGGGTCCGGGGCGCCGGGGCGGCCCGGCGGAGGGTCGAGATGGCGTTGGCCGACGCCAGGGACAGGATGCCGCGCTTGACGAAGGCCGCCTTGAGCACGTCGGTGTACTTCCCGGCGAAGCGGGTGGCGTCGGCCTCGATGAGGTGGGCGGCCATCTGGCTGTAATACGAGGAGACCACGGGGGCGGCCACCACGGCATCGACCAGCAGCAGAGCCAGGTCCTCGCTGACCCGGAGGAGGGTGGCCTCGTCGGCGGCCTCGTCGAGCCCGAACATCCCGGCCAGGGACTCGAGGAAGGCGGCGGTGAAGACCCGGGAGAAGGAGTGCGACTCGGAGGTGAGCGTGCTCGCCGGGCCGTCGTCGGGCAGGGTTTCCGGCGGGACGTAGAAGAAGGAGTTCACCGCCTCGCGCAGGCAGTCGCGGTCGGTGGCGTCGGGGTCTTCCTGGCGGATGGCCCATCCCAGCTGCTCGGCCAGGCGCGACAACCGGGAGGACCGGTAGATCCGGTTCTTCGTGGCCACGAGGACGGCCGCCCGCACGCTGTCGAGCTGGAGGGCGGAGAGGACCGAGCTCATGTCCCCGAACGACTCGTGGAGGGCCGCCACCTCCAGGTAGGGGGCGTCCCAGGTCTGGGGACGCAGGGCGTCGAGCACGGCATGCCCGAGCTCGTGGCAGAGGACGTCCGGGCTCTCCCCGGAGTAGACGGGGACGCCGTCCGCCTCGTCGTGGAAGAAGGAGAGTCCGCTGCGGTCGTAGTAGGCGTTGAGGTCCTCACCCTGGTCGAGGCGGATCGTGAGCTCGGCCCCCACCGCCCCGACCCACTGGAGACCGGGCGCCGACCCGCTCCACAGGTCGGCGCCCCGGCGCAGCGCCTCGGCCGCCACCCAGTAGCGGAACTCCTTGGTGCCGGTCTCGTAGAGGTCGGGAGGGGGCCGGCGCCCCTCGATGGCGATGGGCAGGGCGGTGCCGGGCTGGACGGGCGCCGGCCGCTGGGTGGGCTTGGCCCCCGAGTCGGGGGCGCCCGGGTCGTCCTCCCAGGCCCAGATCTCGGGCTTCGACTGTCCTTTGGCCACGGTCAGTTCCTTTCTGACGGGGCTCGTGTCCCGGGATCCGCTTGCAGGGTTCGATGGCAGCTTGCTACGGTTCGGCTCGTTAGCACTCTCACCGCTAGAGTGCTAATACGTTCGCAAATCTTAGGGACCCTCGAGGAGGCTCTGTCGTATGAACCTGCAGCCGCTGGAAGACCGGATCGTCGTCCGTCCGAGCGAGGCGGAGGAGAAGACCGCGAGCGGCCTGGTCATTCCTGACACCGCCAAGGAGAAGCCCCAGCAGGGGACCGTCCTGGCCGTCGGGCCGGGCCGTCGCTCGGACCAGACCGGGGAGCTGATCCCTCCCGACCTCGCCGCCGGCGACACGGTCGTCTACTCGAAGTACGGCGGGACCGAGATCGCCGTCGACGGCGAGGATCTGCTGATCCTGACCAGCCGTGACGTGCTTGCCAAAGTCGTCAAGTAGGGGGCAACAGCCCCAGGCGGCGGCGCCCCGCGG
>JBOGFE010000258.1:0-3635 GCA_050741935.1 Acidimicrobiia bacterium
GAACTGGAGGGCGGCCCGCAGCGTCCGGAAGCCCTCCGAGGTCGGGTCGTCGGGCGCGGCCAGCACCGCGGGTTGGCCCCGCCCGCCGCGCCGGTTCCGTACCGGCACCTCGGCCATCACGGGTAGGGTCGGGAAGCGGGCCCGGATGTCATCCGCCGTCCGGATCGTGGTGTCGTAGTGGTTCCGGACGATGGCCGCGCCCGTGCCCAGCAGGAGCCCGATCATGGCGGCGACCAGGCCGGTCCGCACCGGCCCGCTGCCACCCCGGCCGAGCAGCGCCGCGTCCCGGGCACTGCCGCGGAGGTCGGGGCTCCCCAGGCGGGCGAGGTGGGTGGCCAGCGTCAGCTCCTCGAGGGCCCGCATCACGACCTCGCGGCGTTCCTGCACCGTCTCCGCCCGCACCTCCGGGCCGGTGGCGGCCTGGGCGTCGAGGGCGACCAGGCGCTCCTGGAGTAGCGCCTGGGCCGCCTCGGCGGCGGTCCGACCACTGCCCTGGTCGGCCTCGATGAAGGCGGCGGCGATGGCGTTGGCCTCGTCGAGGGCGCGCTGGCGGGTGGCGGCCCGCACCATCAGCGTGACCACGTTGTTGTTCCCCTGCTCGGTCTTGACCTCCAGCCCCGGGCTGATGTCGGTCCCGGTCTGGACGAAGGACTCGAGCTTGCCGATCAGCACCGGGGCCTCGGTGCCGGCCAGGGCACCGGCGAAGATCCGATCGACGGTGTCGGGGTGCATCTGCACGTCGACCCGGGCCTCGTACTGCGTCGACCCGGTGGCGCTCACCACCGCGCCGAGCACCCCAAAGGCGAGGGCGCAGGCCACTATGAGGCGCGCCTGCCGGCGCATGGCCTGCCAGTGGGCACTGAGCTGAGTTGCCTCGAGCTGCCGGTCAGGTTCCACGGCGGGATCCTAACGGGCGGAGGGTCCTGGGCCCGACCTCATCGAGCGGCCCGCGTCGCCGCCGGCCGGCGGGTTGCAGCTACGGTGCGCCGATGCGCTTCGCCTTCGGACGCAACTGGCGGAAGTTCCTCTCCCTGGTGGACGAGGACCGGATCGCCACCGCCGCCGCCTCGCTGGCCCCGCTCGACCGGCCGGGAAGCGGTTCGTCGACGTCGGCAGCGGGAGCGGGCTGTTCTCCCTCGTCGCCCGGCGGGCGGGGGCGGAAGTGCATTCCTTCGACGTCGACGAGGACTCGGTGTGGTGCACGGCCCAGCTGCGGGACCGCTACTTCGAAGGCGACCCCGGATGGGTGGTCGAGCTTGGTTCCGCCCTCGACCGCGACTACCTCAAGACGCTGGGCACCTTCGATGTGGTCTACTCCTTCGGGGTGCTCCACCACACCGGAGCACTGTGGGAGGCCATGGGGAACGTCGTCGAGCTGGTCGCCCCCGGAGGCTCCCTGGCCCTGGGCATCTACAACGACCAGGGGACGGCGTCACGGGGCTGGGGCAAGGTGAAGGCGCTGTACAACGCCCGGGCGCCGCTGCGTCCCGTCCTCCTCCTGGGAGCCGGCGGCTACCTGTGGGGCCGCCATCTCCTGGCCCGGCTGCTCCTCGGGCGCCGTTCGGACCGCCGGCGGGGGATGTCCGCCTGGCGGGACCTCGTCGACTGGGTGGGGGGCTACCCGTTCGAGGTCGCCAAGCCGGAGCTGGTCTTCCGCTTCCTGCGGGACCGCGACTTCGAGCTGGTCGAGCTGCAGACCTGCGCCGGAGGCCACGGGTGCAACACGTTCGTGGCCCGCCTCCGGCCCTCACCCCCGGCGGATTAGCCCTCGCTGGTCAGCGGCGGCACTCGAAGTGCCAGTACGGAGGGCTCTCGGCGATCCGGACGCGGGAGAAGTCCCGTTCCAGGCTAAGGATTTGCTCCCGGCTGACCCGCTGCTCGATGGAGGTGAAGAACCGGTCGTAGACGTCCTGACGGATCCGGGGCATCGACTTGCCGGCGTACGCCTCGCCCAGCGGCACCCAAGCTTCCCGGCCGATACGGCGGGCCGCACCACCCAGGCGGGACAGGGGTCCGTAGACGCCGTAGGCGATCAGCTGGGTGATCACGGCACGGGCCCGCTCGCTGTCGATGCCCGCCGTGCGCCGGCGGACGGCCGTCACCGCCCGGAGGAGGGCCCGGAAGTAGGCGGGCCGGTTGTCGAGCGCGTAGTAGAGGTAGATCAGGAGATGGGGCGCCAGCCGCTCGAGGGCGCGCACCGTGTCGAGGGCGTCGACCGGCAGGTGGTGGAGGACGCCGAGCGAGAAGGCGAAGTCGAAGGAGTCGTCGGCGAAGGGCAGCCGGGTCACGTCGGCCATCACGAAGATGGCGTGGTCCACCTCGGCCAGGTTGCGCCGGGCGACGAAGATCGCCTCGGAGAAGTCCACCAGCACGAGGCGGCGGCACCACGGGGCCAGGAACCAGCTGTGCCGTCCCATCCCGCAGCCGAGGTCGCACACCATCGCGTCGGCCAGCTTGGGGAGGTCGATCAGATCGAAGTAGGCCTCGAACTCCGGGCGGTGCTCGGGGAGGATCCGGTGATAGGTGGTCCACTCCCGGCCGAAGGTGTCCTGGATCCGGGGCGCGAACCCGGCCTCGGAGGGGCGTTCCGGGAGCATCAGGATCACGTCGTCGCGGATCGTATGGCGGTGCCCGTCGATCGCCACCGCGTCGGCTTCCACCACCACGTCCTCGGTGCCGAAGAGCCGCTGGAGGTCGGGGACCTTGTCCTTGTAGTACATGGTCAGTGGCTCGGGGTTTCCAGCCACGACTGGAACATCAGGACGTCCCACAGGAGGTGGTGGGTCGTCCCCCGGCCCTCGAGGTGGTCGGACCACGCCCGGCGTACGGGAGCGGGGTCGAGGTAGCCCTCGTCCCGGAGCCGGCGCTCCGCCAGCAGGGTCTCGGCCCAGTCGCGCAGCGGACCTCGCAGCCAGGCGCCCACGGGGACGGCGAACCCCATCTTGGGCCGGTCGAAGAGCTCGGGTGGGACGTAGCGCTCCAGCACCTGGCGCAGGGGCCACTTCGCCGTGCCCCCCCGGCGCTTGACCGATGCGGGGATGCGGCTTGCGAGCTCCACGACGTCGGGGTCGAGGAGGGGGATGCGCGACTCGAGGCTCACCGCCATCGTCGCCCGGTCGACCTTGGCCAGGATGTCGTCGGGCAGGTACGTGACGAGGTCGAGGTAGGCCATCTGGTCGAGGAGGTCGGGAAGGTCGGGGCGCTCGCCGGGATCGGACAACCGGCTCCCCACAGCCGTCACGCCCGGCACCAGCCGTTCCCGCCAATGGGTCATGGCGCCGAGGAAGATCTCCAGCGGGTCGTCGGTCTCGAGGAGGCCGGCCAGCTTGTGGAGGCGCTCCCCGGTGCGGGCGGCCGGCAGGCGCCGGGCCAGGGCGGGGGGCACCCGCCGGGTCAGGCAGTCCCACCCCTCGGCCGGCCGGGCCAGGAGCATCCCGGCCAGGCCCCGTCGCGCCGGAGCGGGCAGTCCCCGGCGGAGCCGCCACAGCCGCCGGACCCAGGCGTAGCGCCCGTACCCCAGGAAGAGCTCGTCCCCGCCGTCCCCGGAGAGCGCGACGGTGACGTGGCGGCGGGTGAGGGCGGCGACGAGGTGGGTCGGGATCTGCGACGAGTCGGCGAAGGGCTCGTCGTAGATG
>JBOGFE010000259.1:0-10561 GCA_050741935.1 Acidimicrobiia bacterium
GGCCTGGGGCCCCGAGCTCCTGCTCGGCGTCACCTACTGGCTTCTCGGTGCCGACTGGCTGTGGGCCAAGCTGGCGCTGGCCCTCGGTGCGGCGCTGGGTCCGGTGGCGATCTTCGTGCTGGCCCACGGGATCACCGCCAACGCCCGGGCCCGCGGCTGGGCCTTCTGGCTGACCGCCCTGTGGCCCACCACCGCCTTCTGGTCGGCGACGGGCATCAAGGACGGCTTCGTGGCCGGTCTGGGGCTGGCCGTGCTGGCAGTGGCCTACAGCCATCCGGGGGTGTGGGCGTCGGTCACCGGAGTCCTGGGGGCGAGCATGCTCTTCCTGCTGCGTCCTGTGGTCGCCGGGGCCGTGCTCGCCGCCATCCTCGCTGCCGACTTCCTGCCCCGGCCCGAGCTTGGCGCCCGGAGGGGCACGCAGCGCTGGATCTCGCTCGGGCTCGTCGTCCTCCTGGCCGGAGCTCTGGTGCTCCCGCGCTTCGCCCGCCTGGTGGGTGCAGCCAACACGCTCAAGGTCGAGCACAACGGGCAGCAGGTGTCGGCCTTCGGCGGTGGGCTGGTCGACGAGATCAAGGAGGTGCTCAGCCCCCAGTCGCTGGCCCAGGGTATGGTGGGTCCGCTGCCCTGGCTGTGGGACGAGCACAGCGCATCGCCCTACCGCTGGCTCTTCCCCAGCGCCGCCGCCTGGATCCTGGCCCTGCCCCTCGTGGGGCTCGGGGCGTGGCGGGCGATGCGGGAGCGAAGTCGCGCCGCCGTCCTCGTCCTCGTCTTCGCCTTCGTCTACCTCGGGGTGTACTACGTCGCCTTCACCGGGGGCTTCTTCCGGCAACGCTCGGTCATCGAACCCATCGGGCTCATGCTGGCGTCGTCCGCGTGGTTCGGGAGCCTGCGCTCCCGGGCGATGGTCGCACCCCTGTGGCTCATGACCATCTCCCTGGTGGCCCTCACGCACCTCCTCGCCGTCTCAGCCTGACCGGAGGGAAGGGAGGGGCCGCCCGCCGGCCCCGCTGCACCACCGCGGTCATGGCCTCCGCGAACCGGGGGGCGACGGCCTCCGCCGAGTGGAAGCGCTCCACCCACTCCCGTCCCCGACGGCCGGTGGCGGCCCGCAGCGCCGGGTCGGCGCACAGCCGGGAGAGGTGTCTCGCCACCGCCTGCGGGGTCGCCGCCTCCAGCACGGGGTGCCAGGGGTAGAGACCGGCCATGACGGTCTGATCCAGATGGGAGAGCACCGGCGCACCCATGGACAGGCCCTCGAGAGCCACGGCGCCGAACCAGCCGATCCCGAAGTCGTCGGCGACGACGTCGGCCACCGAGTAGATGGCGATCATCTCGTGCCGGGTGAACCCCGCCGGGCGCGGCGGCCGCGCCCAGACCACGTTCTCGATGATCCCGAGCCGTTGGATGATCCCCTTGGCCACCTCGACGTCCGGCGACTCGGTCCGGTCCGGGAGCACCAGCACCGGGTGCCGGGCGAGCCCCAACCGCACGAAGGCGGCGAACCCTTCCAGCAGCAGGTCGTTCGCCTTCCAGTCGCCGGTCTCGCGCCGCCGGGCGGACGCCCGAATGATGAGCCGGGACGGGTGGAACACCACGAAGTCGGAGCCGTCGACGATCTGCCGGACCAAGGGGTCGCCCGACGCCCGGGCGGCCGGGTCGGCCCGGAAGAGCTCGGTGTCGAAGACGAGGGGCAGGTAGTCGGCGCCGAGGCGGTCGGGGTCCACCCGCAGCCGCCACACGGCCCGGCGGAACGGGGTGAAGTCCTGCATCCAGATCTCGTCGGCGCGCCGAATCGCCCGGCGCTGCCAGAGGCCGAGAGCGAGCATGGCGGTCGCGTCCCGGACGGTGCGGGCGTACACGGGTCCCATACGGATCGGGAACGGCGTGACGGTGAGGTCGCCTCCGGTGACGAAGAAGCACCACGGCACCGGGGCGAACTGGGCGATGACCGGCCCGTTCCCGCTGGCCACCACGAGATCGAAGCCGGCCAGCTCGCTGACGAGCGGGGACCGCCAGGGAGTCAGCTTGGTCGAGCGGGTGAACCACGCCCCCTCGTGGATCCAATCCGGCAGGTTGCCGACCAGGCTCGGGTCGTCGCTCTCCGGGCGCGCGATCCGGCCGTCGGTGTGATCGAGGAACAGGTGGGCGTCGACCCCCGCATGCTTGCGCAGGGCATTCGAGAGCTGGAAGAAGTTGTTGACGATGTTGCCGACGAAGGCGACCTTGAGCGTCAAGGGGCCTCGAGTCTCCGCCCCAGCAGGCCGTCCTTCCACATCCGCAGGACGTTGCGCTCGCGCTCATCCAGGGACCGGTAGATGGCCACCGGAAGAGCGGCGATGGGCAGGAGGGCGAGGGGCACCGCCACCGGGTTGTCCCACGCCCGGATGGCCATCGCCGCCGAACCGGCCACGACGGCGGCCACCACGACGGCGGCGATGCGTCGCCAGTCGTGGTGGACGGGGAAGTACCGCCGGGCGAAGTGCCGGGACACGGCCGTCATGACGGCGAAGGCGAGGGGGTTGGAGAGCGCCGCCGCCCACAGGCCCCACACCGGGATGAGGGCCAGGTTGAACGCCACCGCGGCCACGGTGGCGATCACGACGGAGACCGTGTAGTAGACGGTCCGACCGGCGAAGAAGTAGCCGGCCGACAACACGTCCCACATCCCGAAGATCACGAAGCCGCCGTAGACGATGGCGATCACACCCGAGGCGCCGGCGTACTCCGTGCCCCCACCGGCCAGGATCCGGAGGGCGATGTCCCCGAAGGTGGTGACGACAACGAGGACCCACGCCTGCCCGGCGATGTAGTACACGAGGGCGCGGCGGTGGAACTCCTGCTCGTGGGGTTGATCCCTCGTCTGCCACATGAGGGCCGTCCAGATGCGCTTGAAGGCCGCCACCACCACGGAGTAGAGCCCGGTGGCCACCGCGAAGGGAGCGGCGTAGCGACCCACGTCGGCCAGGCCGCCGAACGCCTTCAGCAGGTAGCGGTCGTTGACCTGGAGGACCAGCATGACCAGGGCGCCCGGCACGAGGGGGAAACCGTAGGCCAGCATCTGGCGCAGGACCCGCGGATCGAACGCCAGCCGGTAGTGGCGCAGCACCCAGGCCATGGCTCCCAGCCCGGCGGCCACGGTGCCCGCCGCCCAGCCCGCCATGGCGCCGACGGGACCGGCGTCGAAGCTGGCGACGAGCACGCCGCTGAGCAGGGACGCCAGGCCATACTGCGCCAGCGTGGCCACGGCGAAGGGACGCATGCGCACGCCCAGGAGCCAGATCGTGCTCACCACGTTGAGCAGCAGCCCGCCGACCAGGGAGACGCCCACCAACCGGGTGATGGCGACGGCGTCGGGAACCGAGCTGAGGGTCAGCCGGGCCACGGGTACGGCGAGCAGCTGCCAGAGCACGCCGCCGGCCAGGGCGAGGACCGTCATGCCGATCACCGCCGTCCCAACGACCACGTTCTCCTCCCGGAGCCCCCGCGCCGCCTCGGAGTAGAACGCCCCCATGGCGTTGGCCAGCGCCAAGCCGACGAGGATGAACGCCACCTGCTCGTTCAGCAGGGCCAGCGAGTAGGCGCCGAACTCCTCGGGCCGCAGGTGGCGTAGGAGGACGGAGACGCCGGCGAAGGCCAGCAGCCGCGACCCGCCGGCCACGACGGCATGCTGGACGCCCCCCACCCCCATGCGCCGGAACCCGACCGACAGGACGCCCGGCTCCTCGGGTGAGGCGGGGTCGACGCGACTCACGCCGACCAGATCCCCTTACCGACCGCCCGCGAATTTGACGTAGAAGCTCTTCGGAACCCGGTCGAGCTTGTACAGCAGCCAGAACAGGGGCTTCAGCCGCTCGAAGGTCTGCTTGTAGGTGGGGTAGTCCCGGTACGACTTCCGGGGGAGGTTCATGACCGCCTCGAACTCGTCGTCGGAGAAGCGCAGCCGCTTCTTGACCAGGGCGAGGATGCCCGGGTCGCACTCGATGGGTTCGGCGAGCAGCCGCAGGCCCTCCTCCCGGGTCATCTGGCCCGATCGGACGAGCCCCGAGTATCCGAGCTTGCGACCGTCGACGCCGAAGCGCCGGGGTAGGAAGTAGCTGTGGTAGAAGGCGGTGAACCGGTTCTCCAGATGGTGCCCGCCGTACCACTCCCAGCCGTACTCCCGGCTGAGGAGTTCCTTCGCCTCCTCCTTGTGGTAGTCGAGGTAGTAGAGCGGACGGATCCGCCGGATGTTCTTGACGCCGGCCCACTTGAGGAAGTCGCCCAGCGGCATGTTGGGGAAGGTCTTCATGGGGACCGTCCCGAACTGGCGGTGGACGCTGCGGATGTAGCGACCGTCGAAGTAGATGAAGCTCAAGGGGGCGACGCCCTCGGTCCGGAACGAGTGGCCCTCCATTGCGTAGCTGATCCCGTACTGCTCGGCCGCCCGGTAGAGGGTCGTCATGAGCCCGAGGTCGGTGGGAGCCTCCACGTCCCGGGTGCCGGCCAGCATGAACGACCGGTAGATGTCGTCGTACTCCCGGTTGTCCACCACCAGGGTGTGGAGGTCGACCCCGACCTTTTCCAGCACGTTGTAGATGTTGCTGGTGGCGACGGGCGAGTTCCAGGTGTTGTCGAAGTGGACCGCCAGAGGCCGGAGCCCCAACTCGACCAGCTTGACCACCAGGTAGGAGGAGTCGCAGCCTCCGCTGACGCCCACCACGCAGTCGTACTGCTTGCCCCGGCCGGCCTCCCGGACCTCCTCGACCACCCGCTCGAGGATCTTGGCTCCCGCCGGGCCGGTGGGGTACTGCCGGTCCATCTCGTCGTGCAGGGCGCAGTAGCTGCACACACCGCCCTCGTGGAAGGTGATGCCCGGGATGGTGCTGTCGTAGAAGCAGCGAGTGCACAGCTGCGGGTCCCCGCCCGGCGCCTCCCGGTCGGCCGCAACCGTGACATCACTCGGTCCCGGAGTTTTCCCGATCAATGCTCTCCCCTCGTGGTCGTTGGTTCGAAGAAGCCGATGAGCTGGCGACGGGTCGGAAAGTTGATCAGCACGCTCCGGTTCCGGCCCTGGAACACGAAGATGCTCCCCGCGGCTGCCGCAGAAGCTCCGGCTGCGTTCACCGCCTCGGCCAGATCCTGTCGCCCTCCCGCCCCGCCACATGCGATCACCGGGATAGTGACCGATTTCGCGACCGCCTCTATCAGGGCCAGATCGTACCCCTCCATGGTTCCGTCCCGATCGATGGAGGTGAGCAGGATCTCCCCGGCCCCGAGGTCCTGGGCCCGGCGGGACCAGCCCACCGGGTCGAATCCGGTCGCCTGCGTGCCGCCCCGGACGAACGCCTCGTACCCGCCGCCCGCCGTCCTGGCGTCGACGGAGGCGACGACGGCCTGGCTCCCGAAGGCGTCCGCCGCCTGACCAACTAGATCCGGGTCGGCGGCCAGGGCGGTGTTGACAATGACCTTCTCGCAGCCCACCTCCAGGATCCGGCCGATCTGGGCGACCGAGGTGATGCCGCCCCCGTAGGCCAGGGGGATGATGCACTCGTCGGTCAGGCGGGCCAGCAGGTCCACGTCCGGCACCCGGCCCTGCCGGGTGGCATCGATGTCCAGCAGGACGATCTCGTCCACCTCCAGCATGCTGAAGATGCTGAGGACGTTGGCGGGATCGCCGACATAGACCGGCTGGGAGAACCGGACGGTCTTGACCAGGGTCTCGTTCTGGAGGAGCAGGCAGGGGATCACGCGGGCCGTGTAGCTCATCTCGCAAGGAAGTTCTCGAGCAACCGCATGCCGTAGCGGTGGCTCTTCTCGGGGTGGAACTGCGTGCCCGTCACGTTCCCCCGGTGCACGGCGGAGGTGAACTCGCAGCCGTAGGTGGTCGTGGTGAGCACGTCGCCGGGGTCGGCGCAGACGAGGCTGTAGGAGTGGGCGAAGTAGAACCGGGCGTCGCCGTCGAGGCCGGCCAGCAACCAGCCCTTCTCGTGGTGGAGGTCGAGGGTGTTCCAGCCCATGTGGGGGACCCGCGGCGGGCGGTCATCCCCCAGCGCGTCGATCCGCTCGACCCGGCCCGCGAGCCAGCCCAGTCCCGGCTCGCAGCCCTCGGCGCTCGACTCGGCGAAGAGCTGCATGCCCAGGCAGATGCCCAGGATTGGGCACCCCCGGTCCATCACGGCCTCCTTGAGGGCTTCGACCAGGCCCAGGCGGCGGAGGCGCTGGGCGGCGGCGTCGAAGGAGCCGACGCCGGGGAGGATGAGCCGGGGGGCGGAACGGACCTCGTCGGGGTCGTCGCTGGGGCGGGCCGTGACACCTAGACGCCGCAACATGTTGACCACCGACCCGACGTTGCCGGCGCCGAAGCTGACGATGGTCACCTCCGGTGGGCTCACCGTTCGAACACTAGGGAGATCTCCCCGCCGGCATGCTCGACCCGCCCGATGATCTGCGCCGGGGTACCACCGACGATCGAGCGGGCGGGCACGGGCCGGTTGACGAAGCAGTTGGCCGCCAGCACGCACTCGTCGCCGATCTCGACCCCGGCGGCCACCACCGACTGGCTCCCGACGTAGCACCGGTCGCCGATGGTCACCCCGGCCCGGACGGGGGGAACCCGGCCCCCGGACAGGCTCCACATGATCGTGTCGTGGGTGTAGATGTGCGCCCCGGTGGAGATCGAGCAGTAGGCCCCGATGCGCAGGCCCCCGCCACTCCCGTCCAGCAGGGTGTAGGGCCCGACCCAGGTCCGCTCCCCCACGGTGACGTCGCCGAACACCAGGCTGGAGTTGTAGATGCTGGCGCCTTCGGCGAAGCCCAGCCGCCGGGCCCGCTCCCAGCGGTCGAACAGCCCGTCGGTGAAGGAGAGGCTGCGGTCGAATGCCGCCCGCAGCTCCTCGTCCCGGCGGCGGTAGAGCTCCTGGAGGAGCTGGCCGAGGGCTTCCGGGTCCATCCCCGGCTCCGGCCCGCTCACGCCCCCAACCTCCCGACCAGGACCTCGGCGATCCGGTCGATGTCACCGGCCGTCAGCTTCCCGTACATGGGGAGGACCAGTCCCCGCCGGTACAGCTCGGTGGCCACCGGAAACGCCTCCGCCTTCAACCCGTAGCGGTCGGCGAAGTAGTCTAGGCAGTTGAGCGCCTGGGCGCCGATGGTGGTCTGGATGCCCCGCGCCAACATGGCGCTCATGATGTCGCGGCGGGACTGGGAGGGCGCCAGGACCACCATGTAGCTCTGCCAGGAGTGCCCGGGGGCGGGCCGGGGCGGACGCAGCTGGTCCAGCCGGTCGAAGGCGGCTTGGTAGCGCCGGGCGAAGGCGTCCCGGGCCTCCAGCTCGGCCCCGAAGCGGGGCAGCTGTTGCCGGCCGAGCACCGCCTGGAACTCTGTCATCCGGTAGTTGAGCCCCGCCAGGGAGAAGCCCACGGTGCCGTCGGGCAGGCGTTCCATCCCGTGGCTGCGCAGCCGGCGGAGCCGGTCGGCGAGCTCCCCGTCCCGGGTCAGCACCGCGCCGCCCTCCCCGGTGGTGATGGCCTTCCGGGGATGGAACGACACGCAGGCGGCCCGACCGTGGTGACCGGGGTGGTGGGCCCCGATGCGTGTCCCGAGCGCGCAGGCGGCGTCCTCCACGAGGACGAGGTTCTCCTCGGCGGCGAGCTGCGCCAGCTCGGCAGCGGCCGCAGGGTAGCCGAACTCGTGCACGACCATGACAGCCTTGACCCGCCCCGGCGGGCAGCCCTCAAGCGTCTCCCGCACCAGCTCCGGGGTCATGACGTAGGTGTCCGGATGGACGTCGCAGAAGACGCAGGCGGCTCCCACCGCCTCCACGACGTTGGCCGTGGCCGGGAAGGTGAAGGCGGGCACCAGGACGAGATCGCCGGGACCAAGCCCCAGGGCCATCAGCGTGAGGTGGAGAGCGGCGGTCCCCGACGAGACGGCGACGGCGTGGGGAACGCCGGCGAACTCCGCCAGCATGTCCTCGAACCCCGCCACCTCCCCGGCCTGGACCAGCTGCCCGGAGCGGATGACCTCCAGGAGGGGACCGAGATCCTCCTCTCGGATGTCGGGCGAGGAGATCTTGATCATGCAAGCTGACGACCGCGGTACCACTCCGCGGTGCGACGTACCCCCTCTTCCAGGTCGACTTTGGCCTTGAACCCCAAGAGCTCTTCCGCCTTGCGGGTCTCGGGGATGCGAAGCTGGATGTCGGCCGACAGCGGGGGGTCGAAGACGATCCTCGATGTCGAACCCAGGATCCGGATCACGGCTTCCGCCAGGCCGTAGATGGTGGTCACCGCCCGGGAGTTCCCGATGTTGAAGGACTCCCCCACCGCCGCCGGGTTCACCAGGCAGCGCATCAGCCCGTCGATCATGTCGTCGACGAAGCACCAGGCGCGAATCTGGGTTCCCTCCCCGTCGATGTGGATGGGTTCGCCTGCCAGGGCCCGGCGGACGAACACCTGGATGGCGCCCTCGCCGGTCTGGCCGGGTCCGTAGACGTTGAAGGGGCGGACGGTCACGATGGGCAGCCCGTGCTCGGTGTGGTACGCCTTGGTGAGGTGCTCGCCGGCCAGCTTGCTGACCGCGTAGACCCAGCGGGCCTCGCCGGCCGACCCGGCCACCGTCTGGTCGGTCTCCGCCGAGCGGTAGGCCATGGGCCCGAACACCTCGGAGGTGGAGAACTCCAGCACCCGCTCCGAGACCCCGTTGGCCACCGCCGCCCGCAGCATGTTGGCCGTCCCCAGGATGTTGACCTCCATCGTGCGGACTGGCGATCGGATGACCGTGTCGATCCCGGCGATGGCGGCGGCGTGGACGACGACGTCGACTCCGCTCATCGCCTTGGCCAGGCTGTCGTAGTTGAGGACGTCGCCCTCCACCACGGTCACGTTGGTGGCCTGGCCGAGATCGGTGTACTGGAACGTGTTGCGGTAGAGGTTGTCGTAGAGGACGACCTCGTTGTGCTCGTGCAGCACGCCGGTCAGGGCCGAGCCGATGAATCCGCACCCGCCGGTGATGAATATCCGCTTGCCCTCGAGTCGTTCCATCAGCTCCGGTGCTCACCACCTGTCAGGGTCATGCCTGCGCCTCGCGCAGCGCTGCCACCACCCGATCCTGCTCCTCCGGAGCCAGGTAGGGGTGCATCGGGAGGCTGAGCACCCGCTCCGCCAGCCACTGGCTCACTTCCAGATCGGGCGCCGCGGTGGGACAGCCGGCGAAGGCGGGCTGGCGATGGAGGGGGATGGGATAGTGCACCGCGGTGGCGATCCCCCTCCCGCCCAGGTGGGCAATCACGGCCTTCCGCCCCTCGACCACCACGGTGTACTGGGCCCAGACGCTGGTGGCGGTCTCGGCCACCCGGGGCACCCCCACCTCCCCGTCGAGCAGCTGCGAGTAGCGCTGCGCCACCTCCGCCCGGGCGGCGATCTCCGCCTCGAACACGTCGAGCTTGGCCAGCAGGACCGCGGCCTGGAGGGTGTCCAGGCGGGCGTTGATCCCGATCCGAACGTGGTCATAGCGGTCCGCTCCCTTCCCGTGGGCCCGGAGGGACCGCAGCCGGTCGGCCAGGCCCTGGTCGGCGGTCAGGACCGCACCCCCGTCGCCGTAGGCCCCGAGCGGCTTCGAGGGGAAGAAGCTGAGGGTGGTGGCGGCGGCCAGGCTCCCCACCCGCCGCCCGCCGAGCGATGCCCCGAAGCTCTGGGCCCCGTCGGCCAGGACCGGCACCCCGACCTCGGCCGCCACCTTGCCGATTGCCGGGTAGTCGGCCGGCTGCCCGAAGAGATCGACCGGGATGACGGCGGCCGGACGGAGGCCGGCGGCGGTGGCAACCTCGACGGCAGCCACCAGGCTGTCGGGATCGAGGTTGAACGTGTCCGGGCTGACGTCGGCGAACACCGGGGTTGCGCCCACCAGGGCGGCCACCTCGGCGGTGGCGGCGAAGGTGAAGGCGGGGACGAAGACGGCGTCTCCCGGTCCGACCTCCCAGGCCATGAGGGCCAGCAGCAGGGCGTCGGTGCCACTCGAACAGGTGACGGCCGCCGGCACCCCGCTGAGGGCGGCCAGGCGCGCCTCCAGCTCCTCCACCTCGGGACCCAGGATGAACTGGCCGTGGGCCAGCACCCGGTCGATGGCCGCCTCGATCCGCCCCTCCAGCCGGCGGCGCTGGGCCTGAAGGTCGACCAGGGGCACGGGACGCTCGGACTCGGGCACGGCTCAGCGCTCGAGCTTCTCGAGTCGGTCCCGGGCAACCTCGGTGTAGCGGTTCCCGGTGCGGGGGCACACGAGGTCGGGCCCCAGGCGCTCACCGGAATGGCTGACCCACCCGATCCGGCGGGCGGGGACACCCGCCACCAGCGCCAGAGGCGGAACGTCGGCCGTCACCACCGCCCCGGCGGCCACGAAGGCGTACTCGCCGATGTCGTGGCCACAGACGATGGTGGCGTTGGCTCCGATGGTCGCCCCCCGGCCCACCCGGGTGGACCGGAACTCGTCCTTGCGCTCGATGTCCGCCCGGGGGTTCAAGACGTTGGTGAACACGCAGCTCGGCCCGCAGAAGACGCCCTCCTCGAGGACGACGTCGTCGTAGATG
>JBOGFE010000260.1:0-6039 GCA_050741935.1 Acidimicrobiia bacterium
TGCTGCGCACCCTGCCCAAGCACAAGGGCACCGAGCACCTCCAGGCCGACATCCGCTCCCGCATCAAGGACCTCACCGAGGAGCTGGCCGGCCCCCGCAAGGGCGGCGCCCGCACCGGCCCGGCCCACGTCGTCCATCCCGAGGGGGCGGGCCAGGTGGCGCTGCTGGGGCCGCCCAACGCCGGGAAGTCGGCGCTCCACGCCCGTCTGACGGGCTCGCACGCCGCCGTCGGGCCCTACCCGTTCACCACGCTCTCGCCCCAGCCGGGGATGCTCCCCCACCTCGACGTGGGGATCCAGCTGGTCGACCTGCCGCCGGTGGCGTCCCAGCATCCCGTCCCCTGGCTGGCCAACGCCCTCCAGCCCGCCGACGGCGCCCTGCTGGTCGTCGACCTCGTGGACCCGGCCTGTGTCGATGCGGTCCTCGAGCTCCACGACCTGCTGGCCGCCCGGAGGGTCCACCTCCTCGCCGACTGGAGCCGGCCCGAGGGCCATGACGGGCTGGGTCACGTCTTCACCGACGCCACCGACGGCGAGGAGGACGACGACCCGTTCGCCGTGCGCCTCCCCACCCTGCTCGTGGCCACCAAGGCCGACCAGGTCGCGCACTACGACGAGGAGCTGGCCGCCTTCCGGGAGCTGACCGGCCGGGACTACCCGTCGGTGACCGTCTCGGCCGAGACCGGCGCCGGCCTCGACGCCATCGGCGCCTTCCTCTTCGAGCACCTGGGCGTGGTGCGGGTCTACACCAAGATCCCCGGACAGCCCCCCGACCTGAAGCGGCCCTTCACCGTCCGCCACGGCCAGACCGTCGAGGACGTGGCCACCCTGATCCACAAGGACCTGGTCGAGACGCTGCGCTGGGCCCGCCTGTGGCGGGGCGACATCGAGGGCCTCCAGGTCGGCAAGCACCACGTCGTCGAAGACGGCGACGTCCTCGAGATCCACACGCACTAGACGAAGTCCGGCCCGTCAGGCCGGGGCCGCTCAGATCTCGAACTCGAGCGGAGCGAAGTCGAAAGACTCCTGCCGGTAGGGCCCGGCGACGGAGGTCGCCTCACCGGCCGCCAGGCCGTATTCGACCAGACGACCGTCACCGAAGTAGGTGGTGGAACGACCTGTCCGGTCGACGATCCGGACACTGTGCACCTGCCAGTGGCCCGGCGCCAGATTGTCGATCACGCACTCCGCCTCGTTCTCCCCCGCCTGCGTATAGGCGCTGCAGTAGGGGATGGGCGGGTGCTCGGTGGAGTCGATGCCCGGGACTACGAGGAAGATGAAGACGGAGTGGAGGTTCGGGGCTTTGACCCGGAACGAGCCCGGCCCGGTCTTGACGATCTCGGAGAGCACCGGCGCGGTGTCCTCGAACGTTCGGGTACTGACCGACAGCGCCGGGCCTTCCCCGGCGGCGTTGTAGGCGGAGACGCTGAAGGTGTAGTCCCGGTCCGGCGTCAGGCCGGCGAGGGTGTAGCCGCCGGGCGAGTTCGGCGGGACCTTGATGGAGGTGTCGTCGTAGGCGATCCGCACACCCTCGACGGACGGGCCGCCGTTCATGTTGACGGCGCCGAGGAAGTTCCAGGTGAGTTGGACGGCGTCGGAGTAGCTCCAGTGCGAATAGGAGTACTGGGGCCGGACGCTGAGGCCCGTCAGGACTGGCGGCTCCAGATTGACGGTCGTGGTGGTCGTCGGTGCCGGCTCGGTGGTACTGGTCGGCGGGGCCGTGGTCACCGTCGTGGTCGGCGTGACAACGGGCTTGGCGTCGTTGGTGGACGGAGCGGACGTGGTCGTGGCGGTCCCATCAACCTCGTCGGTCGAGGCAGTCGTCTCCTCTTGCGCCGACGTGGTGGCGTCCGGATCGAGTCCCGCCGCCTGACTGGAGGAGTTCCGGACCGTGACCTCGTCGCGGTCAGCCCCGAGCCGCGGGGCGAAGGAGACCGCCACGACCAGGGTGGCGGCCAGGCCACCGATGGCAGCGGAACGGAGATTCTGGGACACGGAGCGCGGACCCCTCTCACGGCCGGACTCCGGTCTCCCGTTCATCTGGGAGCCGCCGAGCCTTGATGACGCCTTGCTGATCGGCGCAATCCGGTCAGAACTTGAGGAATCGGTCGACCTTCGGGCGTGCCCGCGGCGGGGCACATCCCGGGAGAATTCGGGCAATTCGCATCATCACGGGCGACTTCGTCCGTTCTTATCGATGGCGGCCCGGGCCGGGAGCCGCAACCCCGAGAGAGGTGCTCATGTTGGACGTGCTCCCCATCCCCGAAGTAGAACCGCGTGCCGTGCAGCCAGCCCCGGACCCGCCGGACCCGCCGGAGCGGCGGTCCGTCGCCTCCCGCCGGTGGCGGCGGTTCGCCGGCGGGGCGCTGCTCGTGGCCTCGGTGGCGAGCCTGCTGTGGTGGAACCGGGCCGTCACCGCCGATCCGGGCCTCGAGTTCAACGGCGGCACCAACGTCTTCCGGGCTGCGCCGGGGGACATGACCGGCATCACCCGCCTGGAGAACACCCTGGGCACCGAGGCCAGGATCGAGTTCGAGCCCGGCGGGACGTTCATGGCCTTCTTCGGTCTCCACAACGGCGGGTCGCGCTCCGTGCGGATCGAGGAGGTCGCCCCCCAGGGGTTCTTCTACTGGGGCTTCGACGGCGTGGCCGTGTCCGCCGACGAAAGGACCGTCTTCCCCGAGGGGGCCCGCGAGACGTTCCGACCCTTCACCCTGGCGGCGGGCGAGACCCGCTACGTCCGGGCTGACTTCCGCCTGGCCAACTGCCAGCCCACCCAGTCCGGCGGATTCTCGACCGTCAACTCCCTCCCGGTGACCTACAAGGTCCTGGGCTTCCGCCGCACGGTCCGCGTCCCCTTCGACCAGACCGAGCTGACGGTCGAAGCGATGGGCGACTGCGACAAACCCATCCCGCCGCGGCGCTGACACCGCTCCGGTAACTCCAACCACGCCCGATTGACCAAAGGAGTGCGCCAGCCATGCCCACTTTCGGGTCCACCCTCATGATCGTCGTGTTCGTCTGGGGGGTCATCCTCCCCGCCGCCGTGCTGCTCGCCATCGTCCTCGAGCCCCGCCTGTTCCAGCCCCAGCCGCTGTGGCTGCGGCGCTGCCGGCGTTCCAACCCGGCCGACCCCGCGTCCCGGCCGTGCTGGGTTCCCCTGGGCGAGTACTGCCCCCGCCACGACCGCCTCGTCCGCGAGGAGCCCGTCCCCGAGCGCAGGCGGCTCATCGCCTGAGGGGTCAGCTGGGCCGGCGGCACAGTCCGGCCAGTCGCTCGGCCTCCGGCGCATCCCGCCCGAGGAGGAGCTCCACCCAGCGCAGCGCTTCGGCCCGATCGACCGTGCCCGCCTCCAGCATCGCCTCGATGTCGGCCCAATCTCTGGTGCGGTTGTACATCGTCTTGAACACCACCAACTCGGTGCAGCCGAGCACCGGAATGGCCCGGTCGAGGAACGGGACGACCCGGGCCCCGGACGCCGCCTGGCGGTGAAAGTCGTGGACGTCGAAGAACACGTCGACCGGCGTTTCCTCCCACCAGAGGCGCACCTGGTCGTCGCGCTCGGCGGCGGCGATGTCGGCCTCGGTCACCGCCACCCCGTCCGGCAGGCATCCGAACACCTCTCGGGCGCGGGTGGGGCTGGTGAAGACGTTGACGTCGATGTCCCGTGTCCCGCGCGGTTCCTCGGCGCAGTAGCCGTAGGCGATCGCGCCACCGAAGGCATGAGCCACCCCGGCCCCGTCGAGGGCGGCATGAACCGCCAGGAGGCGCTCGGCCAGCAGGCTCATCGGGCGGGCCCCGCCCGACAGGAGAACGGCGGGTAGGCGAGGGGGCCACGCCGGCGGGCGGGCATCACCTCGGCCAGGTCGAGCACCTGGGCCAGGAGCCGAGCCGCCCGCTCGTCGTCGACGTGGTGCAGCGCCGGGGCGATGCGCAGTTCGAAGCCGGCGGCGGCCAGCAGGCGAGCGAAGATGTCGACGCCGGGCTGGCGGCGGTGGCGTTCGTAGACGTTCACGACCGAGCGAGGCAGGCCCGCCCGGCGTGCGAGCTCGGCCTGACTGATTCCGGCCTGTCGCCGGGCTTGCACCAACAGCCTTGCCGCCCCCATGGTCCATGATGTTAGCGGATCCGCTTACAACAGGGAGAACCGGCATTCCGCTCTCCCGTCGGCTGTCGTTACGCTGCGGGCTCGACGTCATGGCCGGTAACGCCCCGCTCCCCGCGAAGCTCCTCGCCCTGGTGCAGCAGCGCGCCAAGGGCCTCCTCAAGGACCCTCAGGCGCTGATCCAGCTGGCCAAGAAGGCGGAGGGCAAGGCGGCCGGGCAGGCGTCGGGTCCCCTGGCCGGCGTGGCCGACGAGCTGAAGGCGCTGCTGCGCCTCCTGCGGGCCTACGCCAAGGGTGACTACCGGAAGGTGTCCTGGGAGTCGATGGCCGTGGTGGTGGGCGCCATGCTCTACGTGGTCTCCCCCATCGACCTCATCCCCGACTTCCTCCTGGGCAGCGGCTTCCTCGACGACGCCAGCGTCCTCGCCTTCGCCTACCGCAAGGTCCACCAGGAGGTCGAGGAGTTCCTGGAGTGGGAACGGGCGAACACCGCCGGGCCGCCGCCGCTCGAACCCGGTTGAGCACCATCGACCCCGTCGACGCCCGGGCCCGGACGCTGCTGGCCCGCCTGACCGGACGGGACGACGCCGGGTTCCGCCCCGGCCAGCTCGAGGCCATCCGGGCCGTGGTCGCCGGCCGGCGCCGGGCCCTGGTGGTGCAGCGGACGGGATGGGGGAAGAGCGCGGTGTACTTCATCGCCACCCGGCTGCTGCGCGACGCCGGCGCCGGCCCCACCCTGCTCATCTCGCCCCTCCTGGCGCTCATGCGCAACCAGCTGGAGATGGCGGAGCGGGCCGGGGTGCGGGCGCTCACCATCAACTCGGAGAACCGCGACGACTGGGACGTCATCGAGGACCAGGTGCGCGCCGGCACCGTCGACCTCCTCCTCGTCTCCCCCGAGCGCCTGAACAACCCCCGGTTCCGCCACGACGTGCTGCCGCAGGTGGTCGACGGGGTGGGGATGCTCGTCGTCGACGAGGCCCACTGCATCTCGGACTGGGGCCACGACTTCCGCCCCGACTACCGCCGGGTGGCCCGGGTCCTCGACGCCCTGCCGGCGGGGGTGCCGGTGCTGTGCACCACGGCCACCGCCAACCAGCGGGTCATCGACGACGTGGTGGCCCAGCTCGGCGCCGACCTGGCCGTGTTCCGGGGGCCGCTCGGGCGCGAGAGCCTCTCGCTGGCCGTGGTCCGCCTGCCCGACCCGGCCGTCCGCCTGGCCTGGCTGGCCCGGGAGATCCCGAACCTGGCCGGGTCGGGCATCGTCTACTGCCTCACCGTGGCCGACACCCGCCGGGTGGCGGGGTGGCTCCAGCGCCAGGGCATCGCCGCCGTGGCCTACAGCGGCGACTCCGAGGGCGCCGAGCGCCTCGTGGTCGAGGCCGACCTGGCCGCCAACCGGGTCAAGGCGGTGGTGGCCACCTCGGCGCTGGGCATGGGCTACGACAAGCCCGACCTGGGCTTCGTCGTCCACTACCAGACCCCGGGGTCGCCCATCGCCTACTACCAGCAGGTGGGACGGGCGGGCCGGGCCCTGGCCGACGCCCACGGCATCGCCCTCGTCGGTACCGAGGACGCCGACATCCAGGACTACTTCATCCGGGCCGCCTTCCCGCCCCGGGACCAGGCCGAGGCCGTCGTCGCCCTGCTGGGGGAACGGGGTGGGCCGGTGAAGCTGGCCGAGATCCTGGGCGAGGTCAACATCGGCAAGGCCCGCCTGGAGGGGATGCTCAAGGTCCTCGACGTGGAAGGGGCCGTGGAGCGGGTCTCGGCCGCCGCCTACACCCGCAGCACCGAGCCCTGGGTCTACGACGAGGAGCGGGTGGCGACGGTGACGGCGGCCCGGCGGGCCGAACAGGGCGCCATGGCCGACTACGTCGCCACCTCCGGGTGCCTCATGGCCTTCCTGCGCCGCCAGCTCGACGACCCCGACGC
>JBOGFE010000261.1:0-2425 GCA_050741935.1 Acidimicrobiia bacterium
GGGCCAGCTGGCCCGGGGAAGGAGCGACCATGGCCTACGTCCGGCCCGTCTTCGACCGCAAGGCCGACAAAGCCGACCCGAGCCGGAGGCCCATCGGCTACGAAGTCCGCTACCGGGACGGAGACGGAGTCCAACGGACCAAGGGCGGATTCCGCCGCAAGCGGGACGCCGACGCCTTCGCGCTGGAGATCGAGTCGACCCGCCAGCACGGCACCGTCATTCCCCACAGCCGGGGGGACGTGCGCCTCGACGATGTGGCCGACGCCTGGCTCCGGTCGGTCCAGGGCCGTCGCCGGCCCAAGACGGCCGAAGGGTACGAGCAGCTTCTCGGCCTCCACGTGCGGCCGGCCTTCGCCCACCGGAAGGTGGCCTCGATCAGCTATGCCGACGTGGACGCCTTCGTCCGCTCGCTGGAGGCGAGCGGCCGGCGGCCGGGCACGGTCCGCAACGCCTTTTTCGTGCTCAAGATGGTGCTCGACTTCGCCATCAAGGACGGCAAGATCCGCTCGAATCCCTGCGCCGGCGTCGAGCTTCCGTCGGCGGCCTCGCCGGAGATGTTGTTCCTGACCGCCGCCCAGGTCAGGGCACTGGCCGCCGCCATCGACGAGCGCTGGTCGAGTAATCCCCGAGCCCGTATCCGGCGGGACGGGCCTCCCCCTTTCGGACTGCTGGTCGAGTTCGCAGCCTTCACGGGCCTCCGGGCCGGTGAGATCTCTGCCCTCCGCATCGGCGGCCTCGACCTTCGGGCCGGCACCGTCTTCGTGTCGCGGTCGGCTTCGCTCGTCAAGGGGCGCCTGATCGAGGGCTCACCGAAGACGAGGGCCGGGCGGCGGACCGTGTTCCTGAACCGGACGCTGGGCGACAAGCTCCGGCTGCACCTCGCCGACCGGCTCCTCGACCGGGACGGATACGTCTTCGCCGCGCCGGCCGGAGGCCCGTTCAACTACGCCACCTTCTACGGCCTCCACTTCAAGCCCGCCGTCCGAGCGGTCCTGCCCGACCACCTCCATGGGCTGAGATTTCACGACCTCAGACACACCTACGCCAGCCTCCTGGTGGAACAGGGCGCTCACCCCAAGGAGATGGCCGAGCTCCTCGGGCACTCCTCGGTCCAGATCACCCTCGACCGCTACAGCCACGTCATGCCGCACATGGCGGCGGCGCTGGCCGAGCGGATGGACGCGACCTACCGGGCGGCGGAACCTGTACTCCCGGCCGAACCGGAGGCCAGGGGATCGATCCGCCAACTGCCATAACCGGGCGAACGCCAGAGCCGGCGCCCCAAGTTTGCCAATCGTCTTGCTCCGATGCGGCCAACCGCTCGACAACCGTAGAATGGCGCCATGTCCTTGGTCGAGCAGCCCGAAGAGTTCCATCTCCGACTCTTCACCGTGGATGACGAGCGCCTGTGGGACTCCCGGCCTCGACTGAGTTCCGAGGAGTTCGCCTTGGAGGACGTCCCCGACGAGGAATGGGACGCCTTCTACGCCGCCCTCGCTGAGGCGTGATCGAGCGACGACGGGGTACCCACGTCGTCATCGACACAGACGTTGCCAGCTGGCTCCTCGATCCTCGCCCGTTGGCGCACGCTGAGGCAGCCCGTCGGGTCATCGGCGGGCGAGCTCGCGTCGCGTCGTTCGTCACCGTGACCGAAATCCGGTACGGCGCTCTCCGGGCCGGCTGGGGTGAGCTTCGCCTCAGGCGGTTGGAGCGGTCGCTCGCCGACCTCGATGTCATCCAGACGAGCGAGTCGCTCATCAACCGGTGCGCCGGGCTACGCGCCGAAGCGAGCCGCACGGGCCATGCCCTCGCCCAGAAGATCCACGACGCCGACCGGTGGGTCGCCACCACCGCTGTCGTGCTGGACTTGGAGCTCGTGGCCGGCGACGGGATCTTTGAGAACGTGCCCGCTCTTGACGTCCACCGAATCCGCCCGGCCTGAACGCCGTTTCCCGCCCACAGTTAACTGACAGGCAAGGGATGAACCAAATGCGTGAGGTATTCGTCGACTACAACCACATCGGACATGGCTGCCGGTTCCGAACCCGCCTGTTCAGGTCTGAACGCGAGGGCCTCGAGGTCGGCGAGGTGGTGCTGGTCGTCGGCGATGCCGTGGAGCCCCGTCAAGCCCGGGTGGTTCAGATGACCGACGACGGGCGGGAAGCCGAGCTGGAGTTCGTGGCCTTCAGCGACCACTGATCTCCACAATCCGTGGTTGCCGTAAGCCCGCTCCAGCACCCAACCGCGCCCGCCTCTGCCCGCCATTGTCCGACGCACCGGTGATCGTGCTGGGGTGCGAATGGGGTGCGAGCCGTTCTAGGACGGGTCGAATTCGCGACAGAAAGGGCGTCTGACCAGCGCCGTTACCCGGACGAGACCGTCGGAACCGACGGTCTCGAAAACCGTTGAGCCTCCGGGTTCCGTG
>JBOGFE010000262.1:0-2584 GCA_050741935.1 Acidimicrobiia bacterium
TGCCCGACCTGGTGGCCGTGCAGCGCGACTCCTTCAAGTGGTTCCTGGAGGAGGGCATCGCCGAGACCCTGACCGACATCTCTCCGATCGAGGACTTCACCGGATCCCTGAAGCTGGAGCTGGCCGATCCCGAGTTCGAGCCGCCCAAGTACTCCGAGGAGGAGTGCAAGGAGAAGGACATGACCTTCTCCCGCCCGCTCTTCGTGACCGCCCGGTTCATGAACGCGGCCACGGGCGAGATCAAGGAGCAGACGGTCTTCATGGGGGACTTCCCGATGATGACCGACAAGGGCACGTTCATCATCAACGGCACCGAGCGGATCGTGGTCTCCCAGCTGGTGCGCTCGCCGGGCGTCTACTTCGGGATCACACCCGACAAGACGTCGCCCGAGCTGGACATCGTCGACGCCAAGGTGATCCCCGGCCGGGGTGCCTGGCTCGAGTTCGAGGTCGACAAGAAGAACACCGCCTACGTCCGGATCGACCGCAAGCGCAAGCAGCCGGTCACGGTCCTGCTCAAGGCGCTGGGGATGGGGGACGATCCCGAGGCCTTGGCCCACCTGCTCCTGGACTCGAACGGGCAGCCCTTCGAGTCGATCATGAACACGCTCGAGCGCGACCACACCGAGACGGTGGACGACGCCTTCCTCGACATCTACCGCAAGCTGCGCCCGGGCGAGCCGCCCACGGTGGAGTCGGCCCGCGGCCTGCTGGAGAACCTGTTCTTCAACCCCAAGCGCTACGACCTGGCCAAGGTCGGCCGCCACAAGGTGAACAAGAAGCTGAAGGAGGAGTTCGACGCTCTGGGCTCCACCCTGGAGCGGGTCGGCCTCGAGCGCCCGGCCGAGTCCGACTACACCCTGACGCGGGCCGACATCCTGGCCACCGTCTCCTACCTGGTGAAGCTCCACGCCCGCGAGGCCGACCACTGGGACGACGACATCGACCACTTCGGGAACCGCCGGATCCGGTCGGTGGGAGAGCTCATCCAGAACCAGGTCCGTATCGGTCTCTCCCGGATGGAGCGGGTCGTCCGCGAGCGGATGACCACCCAGGACGTCGAGGCCATCACGCCCCAGACGCTGATCAACATCCGCCCCGTGGTCGCCGCCATCAAGGAGTTCTTCGGGTCCTCGCAGCTGTCACAGTTCATGGACCAGACGAACCCGCTGTCCGGCCTCACCCACAAGCGGCGCCTCTCGGCGCTCGGGCCCGGCGGTCTGTCGCGCGAGCGTGCCGGCTTCGAGGTCCGGGACGTCCACCCCTCGCACTACGGGCGGATGTGCCCCATCGAGACGCCGGAGGGTCCGAACATCGGGCTCATCGGTTCGCTGGCCACCTACGCCCGGGTGAACCGGTTCGGCTTCACCGAGACCCCCTACCGCAAGGTGGTGGCGGGCCGGGTGACCGACGAGACCGAGTATCTGGCCGCCGACGACGAGGACCGCTTCGTCATCGCCCAGGCCAACGCCGCCGTGGATGACCGGGGCAACTTCCTCGACGACCGCGTCCTGGTCCGGTCCCGCAGGGGTGAGGTGGAGTTCGTCAGCCCCGACCGGGTCGACTACATGGACGTGTCGCCGAAGCAGATCGTGTCGGTGGGCACCGCCCTCATCCCGTTCCTGGAGCACGACGACGCCAACCGGGCCCTGATGGGCGCCAACATGCAGAAGCAGGCCGTGCCCCTCGTGCGGCCCGAGGCGCCCTACATCGGCACCGGGGTCGAGGCTCGCGCCGCCCGCGACGCCGGCGATCTCATCGTGTCCGAGGGCAAGGGGCGGGTCACCGAGGTCACGGGCGACACCATCACCGTGGAGTACGAGCCCTCCGCAGTCGACGAGAACAAGAACCCGCTCGGGCGCCGGACCGTCCGGCTGCAGAAGTTCCGCCGTTCCAACCAGACCACCTGCATCAACCAGCGCCCGATGGTGAGCGAGGGTGACGAGGTGGTCGAGGGCGACATCCTGGCCGACGGCCCCTCGACGCACCAGGGCGAGCTGGCCCTGGGCAAGAACCTGCTGGTGGCCTTCATGCCCTGGGAGGGCCACAACTTCGAGGACGCCATCATCATCTCCGAGCGTCTCGTGCGCGACGACGTGCTCACCTCGATCCACATCGAGGAGCACGAGATCGACGCCCGGGACACCAAGCTCGGCGCCGAGGAGATCACCCGGGACATCCCCAACCTCTCCGAGGAGATCCTGAAGGACCTCGACGAGCGGGGCATCATCCGCATCGGAGCCGAGGTCGGCCCGGGCGACGTGCTGGTGGGCAAGGTGACCCCCAAGGGCGAGACCGAGCTCACCCCCGAGGAGCGCCTCCTGCGGGCCATATTCGGCGAGAAGGCCCGGGAAGTGCGCGACACCTCCCTCAAGGTGCCCCACGGCGAGACCGGCTAGGTCATCGACGTCCGCGTCTTCTCCCGGGACGACGGCCACGAGCTGCCGCCGGGGGTGAACCAGCTGGTCCGGGTGTACGTGGCCCAGAAGCGGAAGATCTCCGACGGCGACAAGCTCGCCGGGCGTCACGGCAACAAGGGCGTCATCGCCAAGATCCTCCCCGAGGGCGACATGCCGTTCCTGCC
>JBOGFE010000263.1:0-2839 GCA_050741935.1 Acidimicrobiia bacterium
CTGCCGAGGGCTCGGCCCGTGAGCTCGGCGCACTGCTCGGTTCCCTAGCCGCAGCCGCCCGTGACGAGGCGGCGATGCGCCGACGGCTGGAAGCCACCCGAGCCCGGGCCCGGGCCACCGTGCAGATCGTGACGGGCCTCACCGCGGCCATGGTGACCGGGCTCTTGCTGTTCGACCGCGACTATCTCAGTCCCTACGACGACCCCCTCGGCCAGACGGTCCTCGCCCTCGTCGCCAGCTTCTTCGGACTCGGCCTGTGGTGGCTCGCGCGCATGGGCCGGATCCCGGCCCCGGAGCGATTCCTCGCCGCCGCTCCCAAAGGAGGAACCCAATGATCCCGGCCCTTCTGGCAGGCACCGGGGTCGGCGTCGGGATCGTTCTCATCTTGAGCGGGCTCGTCCCGAGCCGGGCGCCGTTGGCCGTGGCAGCCGCCCGCCTCCACGGACCCAGAGCGTCTAGGTGACTGGTGTTTTTCGCGGGCGTGAGGCTCGGCGATGAGGGAGAATGACATCGGTGTAACTCTCGATCGGGAGCGGCCGATGACTTTGGGGCTGGCTGAGCGGCAAGGCGATCTCCTCGATGACGTGATCCGTTTCTGTGACGCGTCGCTGGGGGAGAACTCGGTGTTCGGGTTCTTGCATCGGGAGCGGGAGCGGCTGTTCCCGGACGAGTTCTTCGCTGATCTGTTCGCCGATACGGGTCGGCGGTCGGTGCCTCCGTCGGTGGTGGCGACGGTTATGGTGCTCCAGCGCCTGGAGGGCCTCTCGGACCGTGACGCGGTGGAACGGTTCACCTACGACGCCCGGTGGCGTTACGCGGCGGGGGTGGGCGGCTACGACGGGGATGGGCGAACGAGTTTCGCCCATACGGTGCTGGTGGACATGCGGGCTCGTCTGGACCGTTCGGAACGCCCGGACCGGGTCTTCGAGGCCGGACTGGACGCGGCGAAGGCGGCGGGGCTGGTGGGGCGCCGGCGGGTGCTGGACTCGACCCCGTTGTATGACGCGGTGGCGACGATGGACACCGTCACGTTGATCCGCTCGGCCCTGCGGGGGGTGCTGGCGGCGGCCGATGCAGACCTCGAGGCGGAACTGCGGTCGGCGATCCGCAGCGGGGACGACTACGCCACCTCGGCCAAGCCGCACATCGACTGGGACGACCCGGCCGCCCGGGAGGAGCTGATCGACTCCCGAGCCAAGGACGCGTACGCCTGCCTGGCGGTCCTCGACGGCCGGGAACTTGACGCGGTGTTGGCTCAGGCGGCGACCCTGCTGGCGACGGTGGTGGGCCAGGACCTCGACAAGAGCGACGACGGGATCTTCCACATCGCCCGCAAGGTGGCCAAGGATCGGGTGATCTCGACGGTCGATCCCGAGGCCCGCCACGGGCATAAGACCTCGGCGCGGGGCTTCGACGGTTACAAGGGCCACATCGCGGTCGACCCCGACAGCGAGATCATCACCGCCACCAGGGTGACGCCCGGCAACGCCGGTGACGCCAGCGTCGCTGCCGACCTGATCGACGACCTCCTCGACGACAAGGACGACGACCGGGACGCCAGCGAGGGCTCCGGGGAGGAGACGCCCACCGGCCCGGCCGCGGAGGAAGGCGAGGATCGCCCCAAGGTGTACGGCGACTCGGCCTACGGGGCAGGCAAATTCCAGGCCACGTTGGAGGACCACGACATCGACTCGGGCTGCAAGACCCAGCCCCCGTCGCCGCCCGCCGGCGGGCTCTTCCCCAAGAGCCGCTTCGAGGTCAATCTCAACGACGACACAGTCACCTGCCCCGGTGGGGTCACCGTCACCGTCCGCCGCTCCGCCGATGGCGCCGGCATCGCCTCCTTCGGCGACGCCTGCGCCTCCTGCCCGCTGCAAGCCCAATGCACCAACGCCGCCGGGGGCCGCACCATCCGCGTCAACGCTCACGAAGACGTCCTCGCCCGGGCCCGTCAACGCCAAGCCGACCCCGCCTGGCAGGGCGACTACCGGGCCACCCGCCCCAAAGTCGAACGGAAGCTGGCCCATCTCATGCGCCGCAAACACGGCGGGCGCCACGCCCGAGTACGCGGCACCAAGAAAGTCGACGCCGACTTCCGGCTTCTCGGCGCCGCCCAGAACCTGGCGCGTGTCGCCACCCTCGGTCTGCGCTGGTCGCCGACACAAGGATGGGCAACCACATGAGCCGACAAGGCCCCCCGGACCGAGAACCTTTGCTCCACAAGGCATCCGAGCCGCGTTCAGCGCCCATTTCGCCACTTCAGCAACCGCACCATCCGCACAAAGCGAACACATCCCACCAGCGACGACGAGCTGTCAACGGCCGACCATGACCACACGCCCCAGAAGCAGGCTGAACATGACCCGTTCGACACCACTCACCTAGACCGAGTCGCGCGTCAGGTCGCAACGGGTCAGGTGCAGAGTCCGTCTTCGGTGACGCCTCGGCGGCAGAAGGTGGTGGCCTCGACGCTGCGCACCGTGAAGCTGTCGCGGCGAGAGCTGGGCTCGGCGAAGATCTTCAAGCGTTCGCCACCCACCGAGTCGTCGCCGAACCCGGTGACGTCGACGGTGATCTCACCGAGGTCTCCCCCGGTGGGCCCATCGACGATCACAATTTTCGGTTCGGGATCGTCGCCGGCCCGAAGCCCGCCGATCGTCCGGCCGAGGTCCTCCATGGTCTTGGCCGTCGGCCGATCGGCCGGCGTGGGGTACAGGTCGGCGGTGATGTCGTTGACCTGGCCGGGTTGGAGCAGGAAGGCCGTGTTGGCCCAGCCGGTCCGGCCGTCGACGGTGATCTCCGACCAGAATCCGGCGTCTGGGCGCGAGCGGTTGTGACC
>JBOGFE010000264.1:0-16585 GCA_050741935.1 Acidimicrobiia bacterium
GGCCGCGGCCGGTGACCCGGCGTGCCGGCGCACCGCCCGGCGCTACGCCGCCGGGGTGGGCCTGTGCCAGGCGGCATGGGTCCTCCTCCTGGCCGTCCCCGAGGGGTGGTACCTGTGGGGCTGGCTCCTCCTGTGGCCGGCCGAGCTGGCCGTGCCGGTGTGGGCCGAGCGGGCCGGGCCCACGCCGTGGCACGCCAGCCACATCGCGGAGCGCTACGGCCTCTTCACCATCATCCTGTGGGGCTACGGCCACTACATCGTCTTCGCCGCCGCCGCCGCCGTGGGGGCGGGCATCGAGGTCGCCGTCGACCACGCCACCGGGCACGCCGAGCTGGCCCGGTGGCAGGCGGGCGCCGCCCTCACCGTGCCCGTGGCCGTCTACCTGCTGGCGGTGTGGGCGCTGTTCGCGCCGTCCAAGGCCCCGGGGCTGCTGCGGGACTTCGGGGCGCCCGTCGCCGCGCTGCTCATCCTGGCCGCCACCGGGCTCGAGGAGGCGCCGCTGGCCACGGGGGCCGTCTGCTCCGTGCTGCTGGCCGCGGCGGTGATCCACCGGGCCTGCCGGCCGGCCCCCGGCGACGCCGGCTCGTCCTAGCTAGGCCGGGTCGGTGGTGGCGTAGCCGACGGTCACCGACGGCGAGCCCACCAGCGTCTGGAAGACGACGCAGTAGCGCTCGGTCAGGCGCAGCAGCGTGGCCAGCTGGTCCTTATCGGCGCCGTCGTCGACGTCGAGGTCGAAGTGGAGGCGGATGTCGGTGAAGCCCACCGGTGCCTCCTTGCTCACACCGAGCGTGCCCCGGAAGTCGAGGTCGCCCTCGGCCCGCACCTTCCCGCCCCGCAGGGGGACCTCGAGCGCCGTGGCCACCGCCTGCAGGGTGACCCCGGCGCAGGCCACCAGCGCCTGGAGGAGCATGTCACCCGAGCACGCGAACGTCGGGCTGCCCCCGGTGGCGGGGTGGAGCCCGGCCTTGACCAGGGCCCGGCCGGTCTCGACCGAGCAGCTGATCTCCTCCTCGCCCAGCGTGCCCTCGGCCGCCAGGGTGATGCCGGCCGCCTCCGGCTCCTCCCGGTAGCGCTCCTTGAACGGTGCCTGCATCGCCTGGAGGGCGATTCGGTCCACGGGTCACCTCCGCCTCTGGGTGGGTGCCCGAGCGTAGGCGCGCCCCGTGCCCCGGCGCGAGCCGCCGCCGTGGTAAGGGTCGGGGATGCATCCACCCCAACCGGTGGCGGTCGACCATGACGGGTTCCGCGTCGCCGGCCTCGACTGGGGCGGCAGCGGCACCCCGCTCGTGCTCCTCCACCCCAACGGCTTCTGCGCCGGCTTCTTCGACCCGCTGGCCCGCCGCCTGGCCGCCGGGGGCCGCTTCCGGCCGGTGGGGGTGGACCTGCGGGGCCACGGCGCCTCCGACAAGCCGCCGCCACCCGACCCCTACCGCTACGAGTTGATGGCGGCCGACGTGGCCGCCCTCCTCGACGCCCTCGGCATCGACGACGTGGTGGTGGTCGGCGGCTCCCTCGGGGGCGGCGTGGCCATCCACCTCGACCATCTCCAGCCCGCACGCCTGCGGCGCATGATGTTGTGCGAGGCCATCGCCCGGCCCCGCCCCCCCGGCCCGCCCCCCGAGAACCCGCTGGTCGCCATCACCCTGCGCCGGCGGGTGGTGTGGCCCTCCCGGGCCGAGATGATCGCCTCCTACGGGTCCCGCCCGCCGCTCGACCGCCTGGCCCCCGAGTCGCTCGAGGCTTACGTGGAGTGGGGCACCGTGGTCCGGGGCGACGGGACCGTGGAGCTGGCCTGTCCGCCCGAGGTCGAGGCCGCCATCTTCGGCTCGCCGCCGGCGCGGGAGGGCGTGGCCCGGGCCTGGGACCTCCTGGCCGGGCTCACGGCGCCGGCCGTGGTGCTGGCCGGGGCCAGCTCCGGCCTCGACGCCTCCTGGTTCCGGGAGCAGGCGGAGCGGGCCAAGGCGGACTTCGCCCTGGTCGACGGTGGTCACTTCTTCCTCCACGAGGACACCGACCGGGCCGTCGAGCTGGTCACCCGGCATCTCGGCTGAGCCGGCTCAGTGGCCTCCGGTGGCCGCCGCCTCGGGGCGGCGGGCCCAGCAGCGGACCAGGCGGTCGTGGACGACGCCGGTGCCGCCCCGCAGGACCTGGGGTGACGCCGAGCCGTCGTCCCGGAGGATGGTGACGTCCTCGCCGGCGCCGGCGATCACCACGGTGAGACGGACGTGGCGGCGGTGGGGATGGCAGCCGGGCCGCACGCTGAGCGTCCCGTCGGCCTCCATGGGCGCCGCCCAGGCCGTGGCCGTCAGGGCCAGCGCGGCCAGGCCGGCCGGCGGGCGCACCCGGCGGGGCAGGTCCCGGGCTTCGCCCCGCCCCAGCTCCTCCAGCACGACCGTTCCGCCGACGTCCACCCGGACACCGAAGAGCCGGGCCGGTGGCCGCCCGGAAGCGGGGCCGTGGGCCCGGCGCTCGACCTCCCGGGCCACCACCTCCAGATCCATGCCGCCGGACATGCCATCGCCTCCCGCTCGGGGTTCTCCCAGGGGGGCGCATGGCCACCGATACGGCCCGCTTCGCGGCGTCATCCGGATCCCGGACCTCGGCCGTCAGTGTCGTCCGATCGGGCGGCCGGGGTCCAGCGAATTCCCGGGTGGTGGGACGGGGGCGCGCGTCCCGCTAGGCTGCTCCCGAGGGTTGCACCCGAGCATGACCGCGTTTGCAGCAGTTCGAGCACTTCCCTCACCCCGGCTCACAGCCGGAACCGGCCGACGGACCGCAGATGTCCGACCCGGCCTGGGAAAGGAGGGATTGCTTGTGGCTACTGGAACCGTGAAGTGGTTCAACGCCGACAAGGGTTATGGCTTCATAACCCAGGATGACGGCGGCTCCGACGTGTTCGTGCACTTCAGCGCCATCCAGGACACCGGGTACCGGAGTCTTTCGGAGAACGAGAAGGTCGAGTTCGACGTCACCCAGGGCCCTAAGGGCGCCCAGGCGGCGAACGTCAGGCGTCTCGGCTGAGGCCCGCCCAGAGTTGAGCTTCGGAGAGTCGCCGGTCCCCTCGGGGGGCCGGCGACTCTTGTCTTCGCCGTCGACGCGGACCCGGGGCACCCATCAGTCGATGGTGTAGTCGCGCAGAAGCTTGAACATCTCCAACATGTGCATCTCCTCGGCGCCGATCTGGTTTCGGGCGTACTCCTCCAGATACACCGACTGGCCTTCCACCGACTCGAGCAGCTTGCGGTAGAGCGCCAGTGCCACCTTCTCGTGGGCGATGGACTCCCGCAGGATGTCGTCGATGTCGTGGTCGTGGGTCTCCTCGATGGGGGCGATGCCCTGCTCGGGGTGACCCCCCAGACCGGTGAGGATCTCGCCGGCCTGCTGGGCGTGGAGCAGCGACTCGCTGGCCTGACCCTGCATGAAGATCACCAGCGGGATGCGGTTGGGGCCGGTGATGACCAGCGAATAGTGCGTGTAGCGGACCACACCGGACAGCTCCGCTTTCACGATCTCGTTGAGGACGGCGACGGTACGGGGGACGTCGATCAGGTCGTTCACCCGGCCAACACTATTTGGAAAGGTTGCCCCGACGACATTCCATGGGACCCGGGCGCTGTAATGGTGCGGCCGCCGGAGAGACGAGGCTCACAGGGAGCCCCGGTCGACAGACGAGGAGGAAGCATGAGCGTGACCACCGATGGGACCGGAGGGACCACCGAGCCGGACCTCGACGAACAGATCGGCGCCTTCGCCGACCGGCTCTTCGAGGCCACCATCGGGGCCATGGAGATGGCCGTCGCCCACCTGGGGCGGGCGCTCGGCCTGTACCAGGGGCTGCGGGGCGGCACCGGCCACACCGCGGCCGAGCTGGCCGTGGCCACGGCCGTCGACACGCGCTACGCCCGGGAATGGCTGGAGCACCAGGCGCTGGCCGGCACCCTCACCGTGGACGACCCGGCCGCCCCGGCCGAGCAGCGGCGCTACAGCCTCCCCGAGGCCCACGCCGTCGTCCTCCTCGACGAGGAGCACCCCGCCTACTCCGGGGCCCTGGCCGACATCCCGGCCATCATCGCCCGGACGCTCGACACGCTCCTCGGCGCCTTCCGGACCGGAGCCGGCATCCCCTTCGCCGCCTACGGGCTGCACGACATGCAGGCCGGGTTCACCCGTCCCATGTTCGCCAACTCGCTGGCCGGCGAGTGGCTGGCGGCCCTGCCCGACGTGCACGACCGACTGCAGGCGGGTGAGGCGCTGCGCCTCGCCGACTTCGGCTGCGGCGAAGGGTGGGCCGCCATCTACCTGGCCGAGGCCTACCCCAACGCCACCGTGTACGGCTACGACCTCGACGAGGCCTCCATCGCCGCCGCCTGCAAGCACGCCGCCGAACGGGGCGTCACCGACCGGGTGCGCTTCGAGGTCCAGGACGTGACCGACCCCGCCTTCGGGGAGCGCTTCGACCTGGTCTTCTGCTGCGAGGTCATCCACGACCTGGCCGACCCCGTCGGGGCGCTGGCGGCCATGCGCCGCCTGGCCGGCGACGAGGGTGCGGTGCTGGTCATCGACGAGCGGGCCGACGAGGAGTACACGCCCTCGGGCGACCTGATCCAGCGGTTGCTGTACGCCTTCAGCATCCTGCACTGCCTGCCCGCCGGGCGCGACGCCGAGACCTCGGCCGAGACCGGCACGGTCATGCGCCCGTCCACCTTCCGCGGCTACGCCGAGGCGGCCGGGTTCACCGGCGTGGACGAGCTCCCCGTCGACAACCCCTTCTTCCGGTTCTACCGGCCGCGGACCGGGGCCACGGCATGACCGAACGGCCCCTGGAGGACGGGTGGCTGCCCGACACGCCCGTGGACGACACCCTGCTGCGGCGGTTCGTCCACAACCAGGCCCAGATCAACGCCATCGTGGCCCGGGCGCTCGGGGGCCGGGCGGCGGGCACCGACGACGTGTTCCTGGCCGACGCGGCCAGCGCGGTGCCCTACTTCAACCAGGCCATCCTGGCCCGGCCGCTGCGGGAGGCCGGCGACGGCGTGCTCGACGAGGTCGAGTCGTTCTACGCCGCCGGGAAGTCGGTGGCCACCCTGCTCTCCATCTGGCCGACGCCCGACCTGTCGGCGCGGGGCTGGTCGCTGATGGGCCATCCCGCCTTCGTGGCCCGGGGGCCGGTGCCCCGGTCGGTGCCGCTCCGGGACGGCGTGGAGGTGCGGGTGGCCGGTGACGCCGGAGACCTGGCCGTCGCCGAGCGGGTCGCCATCGAGGGCTACCCCATGCCCGAAGCCGGAGGCGAGCCCGGGGCGCTGCTGCCGCCCGCCCTGCTGGAAACCGGCGTGCGGGTCCGCCTGGGCCTGTGCGACGGTGAGCCGTCGGCCGTGGGCAACTCCTACGTGGGCCTGGGGGTCGTCAACCTCTGCCTCGGCGCCACCCTGCCCGCCGCCCGCCGGCGGGGGGTGTGGGAGGCGCTGGTGTGGGCCCGGGTGAACGACGCCCCCGACCAGCCGGCCGTCGCCTACACCAGCGACCACTCCCGGCCCGGGTTCATCCGCATGGGCTTCCTGCCCATCACCCGGTTCACCCTCTGGGCCCGCTCTCCCGCCGGGTAGCCGACCGACCGCGCCGCGGCACGCTCCGTTCCGGAAATGCTTGGCGCACCGTTGCCCCGGGGACATACCCCATTGATTGAATAGACCCTCGAGGTGGTGAGCGATGCGCACGGTGAGTCTGGGTGGGGAGCTCGAGGTCTCGGCCGTGGGTCTGGGCTGCATGGGCATGAGCGAGTTCTACGGCGAGACCGACGACGCCGAATCGCTGCGGGTCCTGGACCGGGCCCTGGAGCTCGGCGTGACCTTCTACGACACGGCCGACGTCTACGGCATGGGCCGCAACGAGGAGCTGCTGTCCCGGTGGCTGCCCCGGGTGCGGGACCAGGTCGTGCTGGCCACCAAGTTCGGCATCGTCCGGGACGAGGACGACCCGACCCGCCGGGGTTTCTCGGGCACGCCGGACTACGTGCGGCGGTCCTGTGAGGCGTCGCTGCGCCGCCTCGGCGTGGAGACCATCGACCTGTACTACCAGCACCGGGCCGACCCCGCCACGCCCATCGAGGACACCGTCGGCGCCATGGCCGAGCTGGTCGCGGCGGGCAAGGTCCGCTACCTCGGCCTGTCCGAGCCGGCCCCCGACACCATCCGGCGGGCCCACATCGTCCACCCGGTCACCGCCGTCCAGTCGGAGTGGTCGCTGTGGAGCCGGGACATCGAAGCCGAGGTGGTCCCGCTCTGCTGGGAGCTGGGGATCGGGCTCGTGCCCTACTCCCCGCTCGGGCGGGGCTTCCTGACCGGCGCCATCAAGGGCCCCGACGACCTGGCCGACGACGACTTCCGCCGGCACAACCCCCGGTTCCAGGGGGCGAACTTCCAGCGCAACCTCGACGTGGTGGACAGGGTCCGGGAGATGGCGGAGGCGCGCCGGGCGACCCCGGCGCAGCTGGCCCTGGCCTGGGTCCTGGCCCAGGGGCCCGACGTGGCGCCCATCCCGGGCACCAAGCGGGTGCACTTCCTGGAGGAGAACCTCGGTGCCCTCGAGATCGAGCTGGGCGAGGAGGACCTGGCGGCCATCGAGGCCCTCGCCCCCAGAGGCGCCTTCACCGGCGAGCGCTACCCCGACATGGCCTGGGTGTCAGGCGTCACCCCGGCGAAGCCTTGAGGCTCGCCGCCGGCATCTCCACGGCGTCGAGACGATCGGCGTAGAAGGCGATCCGGCCGCCGATGTCGGAGCGGCCGGGCAGCGGGTCCCGGTAGGCCCAGGCGATGTCGTCGGAACGGCGGTCGCCGACCTCGATGCTCCAGTAGGAGGCTTCGCCCTTGAACGGGCAGAGGGTGTGGTGCTCGGTGGGGGCGAGGAGGTCCATGCGGACGTCCTCCATGGGGAAGTAGACCACCGGCGCCAGACCGGATTCCCGCAACAGGAGGGCGTCGCCGCTCTCGGCGATGACCTCGCCCGCCCAGCGGGCGGTGACCACTCCGGGGATCTTCTCGGTGGTGATGCGATGCCCGGCCGGCGCCGGGTGCGCCGGGCTCTCGGTCTGGCTCTCGGCCCGGGTCCAGGCGTATTCGATCCGGGCCGCTTCCCGCTCGGCCGCCTCGGGACCGGCCAACCGCTCGACGAGACGCAGGGCCAGGTCGATCCCGCTCGTGACCCCGGCGGCGGTGACGAGGTCTCCGTCGTCGACCACCCGCTGGTCGAGCACCCGGGCACCGGTGGCGGCCAGGTCGTCGTGGGCGCTGTGGTGGGTGGTCGCCGGCCGTTCGCCCACCACCCCGGCCCGGGCCAGGAGCATGACCCCGGTGCAGACGCCGGCCATGAGCGTCCCGTCCTTGGCCGCGGCCGCCAGGAGCGGGAGCCAGTCGCCCCGCTCGGCCTCGCCCCACGCCCCGACGTCGGAGCGGGACGACCAGCGACCGCCGGGCACGACGAGGACGTCGGCGCCGGGCTGGTAGACGGCGTCGGCGTGCAGCCGCAGACCGTGCGAGCCCTGCACCTCGAGGGGCTCGGTCCGGCACACCAGGCGGACGGTGAGGTCGGCGCCGGCCGCGGCCGCGCTGCGGAGCACCTCGAGGGGGCCGACGACGTCGAGCTCGTCGACGCCTTGGTAAAGGACGATGTCGATGGAAGTCATGCCCCTGAACCTAACGGCCGGCGGCCAGGGCCCCGGCCAGGGCCGCCGCCCAACGGGCGTTGTCCTCGACGAGGGCGACGTTGGCGGCCACGCTGCGGCCCTCCGTTCCCGCCGCCACCCGCTCCAGCACGAAGGGGGTGACGGCCCCGCCGGTCACGCCGGCGGCGGCCGCCTCCTCCAGGGCCGAGGCCACGATGGGCTCGACCTCCTCGAAGGGGACCTCGTCGGCTGCGAGGACGGGGGCGGCGAAGAGGAGCCCGCCCGGGTAGCCGAGCGCCCGGGCGGCCCTGACCACCGCCGCCGCCTCCTCGGCCGTGGCCACCTGGTGGGGCACGGGCAGGCCGCTGCGGCGGGAGTAGAAGGCGGGGAACTCGTCGGTGGCCAATCCGACGACGGGAACGCCGAGGGTCTCGAGCCGTTCCAACGTCCGGCGCAGGTCGAGGAAGGACTTGGCCCCGGCGCAGACGGTGGCCACCGGGTGGCGGGCCAGGGCGAGAAGATCCGCGCTCTCATCGCCGGTCCGGGCGAAGTCACGGTGCACGCCACCGATCGCTCCGGTGGCGAAGACCGGGATACCGGCCGCGGCGGCCAGGGCCAGGGAGGCCGACACGGTGGTGCCCGCCGCCGGCCAGCGCTGGGTCACGGCCAGGGAAAGGTCGCGCTCCCCCACCTTGCGGTCGGCGGACAGCACCGCCTCGAACTCGGACTCGCCGACCCCGACCCGGGCCACGCCGTCGAGGACGGTGGTCAGCGCCGGCAGCGCCCCACCGGCGGTGACGGCGTCCACCGACCGGCGCAGCGCCTCCTTCCCCGCCGGTCCGGGCAGGCCGAGGCGGCTGTAGACGGTCGACTCCAGGGCCACCACGGGCCGGCCGGCGGCGACCGCCGCCTCCACCTCGGGGGCCACGCGCAGGGCGGGAGGCATCCGGCCAGGCTACGGCCTACCGTCACGGACCATGAGTCCGGGGAAGCGCCAGGCTCCGACCCGGCACGTGGCCCTCCTGCGGGGCATCAACCTGGGGGCGAGGCACAAGGTCGCCATGCCCGCCCTGCGGGCCCTGTTCGAGTCCCTGGGCCACGAGGACGTCGAGACCTACATCCAGAGCGGCAACGTCGCGTTCCGCGCCGCGCCGGGTTCGGGGGCCGGCCTCGCCACCGACCTCGAGGCCGCCATCACCAAGGAGTTCGGCTTCCCCGTCCCCGTGGTGGTGCGGGCGGCGAAGGACCTGGAGAAGGTCATGGCCGCCAACCCCTTCCTCGCCGGCGGCGCCGACCCGTCGGCCCTGCATGTGGTGTTCCTCGGTTCGGCGCCGGCCCCGGGCGCCCTGGCCCGCCTCGACCCCGACCGGTCGCCGGGGGACGGGTTCGCCGCCGCCGGCGCCGAGGTCTACCTGCACTGCCCCAACGGCTTCGGGCGCTCCAAGCTCGGCCTCGACTGGTTCGAGCGGATCCTGAAGACGCCGGCCACCATCCGCAACTGGAGGACCGTCACCAGGATGGCCGAGCTGAGCCGGGCCTCTAGTGTGACGCCATGAGCGAGAAGAAGAACGCCGCCACCGATTTCGGGGCCCGCATCGCCGCCGCCTACGCCAGCGAGGGAGCCGCCGTCGAGCTGGGCCGGGGGATCCTGGGCGGGTCCGTCCAACAGGACGCCGTGGTGCGGATCCCGGCGGCCATGTGCAACCGCCACGGGCTCATCGCCGGGGCCACGGGGACGGGCAAGACGAAGACCCTCCAGGTGCTGGCCGAGCAGCTCTCCGCCCTCGGGGTGCCCGTCTTCGCCGCCGACGTGAAGGGCGACCTGGCCGGGATGAGCCGCCCGGGCGAGGCCAACGAGAAGGTGAGCACCCGGGCCCGGGACCTGGGTGTGGAGTGGAACCCGGCCGGCTTCCCGGTGAGCTTCCTCTCGCTCGGCGGGCTCGGCCCGGGCGTGCCGATCCGGGCCACGGTGTCCGCCTTCGGGCCCCAGCTCCTGGCCAAGGTCCTCGACGCCAACGAGACCCAGTCGTCGTCCCTGTCGCTCGTCTTCCGCTACGCCGACGACGCCGGCCTGCCCCTCCTCGACCTGGTCGACCTCTCCGAGGTGCTGCGCTTCCTCACCAGCGACGAGGGCAAGGCCGAGCTGAAGGGCATCGGCGGGCTGTCGAGCGCCACCGCCGGGGTGCTGCTGCGCAAGATCGGCGAGCTGGAGGACCAGGGGGCGGAAGCCTTCTTCGGCGAGCCCGAGCTGGAGGTGGCCGACCTGCTGCGCACCACGGCCGAGGGCCAGGGCGTGGTCTCCCTCCTCGAGCTGGCCGCCGTCCAGGACAAGCCCAAGCTCTTCTCGACGTTCCTCATGTGGCTGCTGGCCGAGCTGTTCGAGGAGCTGCCCGAGGTGGGCGACCTCGACCGGCCCAAGCTCGTCTTCTTCTTCGACGAGGCCCACCTGCTCTTCGACGACGCCGACGAGGGATTCCTGGACCAGGTGGCCCAGACCGTGCGCCTCATCCGCTCCAAGGGCGTGGGCGTCTTCTTCGTCACCCAACTGCCCGACGACGTCCCCGAGGAGGTGCTGGGCCAGCTCGGGAACCGCGTCCAGCACGCTCTGCGGGCGTTCACGCCCCGGGACGCCAAGGCGCTCAAGGCGGCCGTCACCACCTACCCCAAGACGGCCGACTACGACCTGGAGGAGGACCTCACCCAGCTGGGTACCGGCGAGGCCATGATCACCATCCTCTCGGAGCGGGGCGCCCCCACGCCGGTGGTGTGGACCCGGCTGTGCCCGCCCCGCTCGCTCATGGCCGCCATCGAGGCCGAGGGCGTGGCCAAGGCGGCGGAGGCCGATGCCATCTGGGCCAGGTACGCCACCGAGATCGACCGGGAATCCGCCCGGGAGAAGCTGGCCGCCCGGATGGCGGGCGGCGGCGCACCGGCGGCGGCCACCGGGGCCCCGGCCGGCGTGATCGACGACATCGGCGACCTCGAGGTCCCGCCCCCGCCCCCGTCCGAGTCCGAGGCGCCCCGCACGCGCCGGCGGGCCTCGCCGCCGGGCGACGGCAACCCCGTGGTCGACTACCTGAAGTCCCGGGAGGGGCGCCAGATGGTCAACACCGTGGCCCGGGGCGTCTTCGGCCTGCTCAAGAAGCGCCGCTAGCCCGATCGGGGCCAAAACCGGCGAAGGTCCCCGCCCGGCCTTGTCGCCCGTGTCCGGCGGGCCCACGCTGGAGTGCGTCGAGTGGGAGGAACCCGGGCGTTGGCTGTGGTGAGCGAGCGGATCGGAGGTACGGGTCTCCTGGCCAGCCTGCTGCTGGTCGGCGTCGCCGGCCTGGCGGAGATGTCTGGCCCGGGAGACCGGACCGGGCTCGTGACCACGTTCCTTGGCGCCGCCGTCGTCGCCTTCGCGGTGGGGATGTTCGGCGTGCGACAACGGATCACGGGAGTCGGCGTCCGGGTTCCTCTCCTCGTCGCCTCGGCCGTAGCCTCCGTCGCCGTCATCGCCGGAACGGTCCTGCCCGTGTCCGGGGTGGTGCTGGCCATCCCCGTGATCGTCGTCGCCGTGGTCGCCATCGCCCCCGGGGGCTGGCGCCTGGGCGACGCCGCCATCTTCGCCCTGCTCGCCGGGATGGCGACGGGCGCCGGCTACGTCCTCGCCGCCACCGGGACCCGGCCGCTCTGGTCTTCGGCCTGCCCGCGCTCGTCTCCCTGGCCGGCGCCTGGATCTGGATCGGCGTGGCCCTGGTGCGGGGATCAGGGCAGGTGCACCTGAACCGAGTTGCTGCGCCCGCTCTTGGTTAGGAACCGCTCCAGCTGAGGGCGGAAGTGCGGGTGGGTGACCGAGGCGAGGACGTTCTGGATCTCGAACTCGGTGCACTCCTCCACCGACTGGCGCCACCCCATGTGGAAGCGGTCCTTGGCCATGGCCTGGAGGTGGGTGGGGGCGGCGGCGAGGTCGGCGGCGATCCCGCCCACGCTGGCGGCGAAGTCCGCCGGCGGGTAGACCCGGTTCACCAGCCCCCACTCGAGCGCCTCGGCGGCGTCGAGGGTGCGGTTGGTGAGCATGAGCTCCATGGCCCGGCGCATCCCCACGATCCGGGCCAGGGAGTAGCTGGTGGCCGTGTCGTTGGCGATCCCGATGGAATGCCAGGCGCACACGAAGCGGGCGTCCTCGGTGCACACGGCCAGGTCGGCGGCGAGCGAGACCCCGAACCCGCCGCCGGCGGCGACCCCGTTCACCGCCGCCAGCACCGGCTTGCGCAGCCGGATGATCCGGTGGAGCACCTGGTGCCACCACAGGGCCAGCTCGTCGAAGTGCTCCCGGATCTCGTCGTCGCCGCCGGTCGGGATCTCCTTCAGGTCGAAGCCCGAGCAGAAGGCGCGGCCGGCGCCGGTCATGACCACCGCCCCGACGTCCTCCCTCACCTCGCACGCCCCCAGGGCGTGGAGCGTCTCCTGGAGCGCCACCCGGCCCAGGGCGTTGGCCCGCTCCGGGATGTCGAAGGTGATGGTGGCGGCGCCCCCGCCCACCTCGAGCCGGATCTTCTCGTATTCCTTCACGCTGGCCTCCCGGTGGTCGATGCCACCGGGAAGCATGCCCGGTGAAGGCGCCCCTGGTCCGGGACGGGTGATGGCAGGTACCCTCGATGGCAATGGGGAGGAGAGAGGGCTGGGGCCTCTCGCCGGTGGGGTGGGTGCTCGTTCACGTCATCGCCGTGGTCGAGCTGGGCACCATCGTCGGGTGGTGGCGACCGTTGGGGACGTTGGGGATCGTCCACGTCCCGGCTTCGGTCGTGCCCGGACTCGTGCTCCTCGGGCTGTTCGGCCCCCGCCTGGTCTCCCGCCGGTGGCTCGGGTTCCTCCTGTGGGCGGGCGCCATCGCCGCCGTGCCCGCCTGGTACTTCCGCGACCTCTTCGACGGCCCGAGCGGGCTGGCCGGGTTCGCCCTCGCCGCCCTCCACGAGGAGGTCGTCTTCCGGGCCGCCTTCCCCCTCATCGTGTGGCGCTTCCTCGATCGGGCGGGGACGGCCCCGGCGTGGTCGCGGGCCGGTGCCATCCTGCTCCCGGCGGTGCTCTTCGCCGTCCTGCCCAACCACCTGCGCCAGGCCGACACCGCCCTCGGGGTGCTCCCGTTCTTCACCTTCGCCGTCTTCCTCGGCATGCTCGTCCGCCGGCCCGACGTGCTGCCCGCCGCCGCCCTCACCCATCTGACGGTGAACCTGCTCACCATCCCCGTCCTCTACGGCATGGTGAACCCGCTGGCCCGGTCGCTGGCCGTGGGCCTGCTCCTGATGGTCTTCGCCTCCGTGGCCCTGTTCGTGGCCGGCCGGCCCGAGCCCGAGGGTGAGGGCGAGCCGGTCCCCGGGGGTGGAATACCGGCCGACCGTGGCGGTGTTGGCTCATGGGATCCGACCTTCTGACCCAGGAGCTCCGCCGTGCCCACCGTCGCCCTGACCAAGGACACCTTCAACGACACGGTCGCCGGCAACGACATCGTGCTCGTCGACTGGTGGGCGGAGTGGTGCCCGCCCTGTAAGAGCTTCGCCCCGGTCTACGACACGGCCGCCGAGAGCCACCCCGACGTCGTCTTCGCCAAGATCGACACCGAGGCCGAGCCGGAGCTGTCCGGCGCCGCCCGCATCACGTCGATCCCCACGATCATGGCCTTCCGCGACGGGATCATGGTCTTCCGCCAGTCCGGGGCCCTTCCCCCCGCCGCCGTCGAGGAGCTCGTGACCAGGGTCCGGGCCCTGGACATGAACGAGGTCCGCCGGATGGCGACCGCTCAGCCGTAGCCGAGCTCAGCCGCCGCTGCCGTAGGGACGGGTGAGGATCTCGAGGAAGTGGCCGCTCGGGTCTTCGAAGTAGACCCCGCGCCCGCCGTCGCGGGTGTTGATCTCCCCGGGTTGGCCGCGGAAGGGATCGGCCCAGTAGGAGAGCCCGCGCTCGGTGATCCGCCCGAAGATCTCGTCGAACTCCGCCTCGCTGATGAGGAAGGCGTAGTGCTGGGACGTGATGTCGCCGTCGGCGTCGATGAAGTCGAGGGTGACGTCGTTGTCGACGTCGACCCCGAGGAAGGGACCGAAGGGCTTCGGCGCCGGAAGCCCGAGGATCTCGGACAGGAACGTGGCCGAGACCTGCTTGTCCCGGGCCGAGACGATCGTGTGGTTCAGCTGGACGGTCACGGCCTGGGGGCTCCTTTCGGCTCCGGGCGCTAGTCCACGGGCAGCCGGGCCAGCAGCTCCGTCTTCTTCTCCTCGAACTCCTCCAGGCCGATCTTGCCGGCCTCGAACCGCTCGTGGACGACCTGCACCATGTAGAGCAGCTCGGCCGGGGACAAGGGCGCCTCGCCGTCGGACTCGGCCCCGACGTCGAACTCCGGCTCGGTGGCGGTGGTGCCGCGCTCCTCGCGGCGGGCGCGCTTGGCCGCCGCCTTGGCCTTCTTCTGCCGCTCACGCTGCAGCTTCTCGAAGCTCGTTCGTTGCACGCCCATGCCGGACCTCGCCGTCGTTCAATCCCCCAACCTTGCCTATCAACCATAGAGGCCATTACCCGGAAATGGTCCGCATTCCCCACCTCGGGGCACTCCCAGGAGGTTTGCAAACCCCACCCGGGGGTCGATTCCCGTCCCAACGGGTAGGTTGGGGACATGACCCCTCCCCCGCGACCGCGCCGGTTGCTGCTCCTGGCCGCCGGCGCCGCCCTGGTCGTCGGCCTGGCCGCCTGCGGCTCCGATGCCCCCTCGGATCACGACGCGTCCTCCCCGGAGACGGCCTCCGAGGAGAAGGCCTCCATGGCCGGGTTCGACCGCCTCGACCCCGAGCAGTTCGCCACCCGGATGGGCAACGCCGACGCCACGGTGATCAACGTCCACATCCCCTACGAGGGCGAGCTGGCCGACACCGACGCCTTCATCCAGTTCGACTCGATCCTGGGTGACGCCAAGCTCCCGGCCGACAAGGACGGCGAGCTGCTCCTGTACTGCATGTCGGGACGCATGTCGGAGGCCGCCGCCAACGACCTCATCGCCGAGGGTGGCTACACCAACGTGTCCCACCTCGAAGGGGGCATGAAGGCCTGGGAGGCGACGGGTCGGACCCTGATACGGAACCCGGACCACCAGATGTAACCCACGCCCGCCACCGGCCGGCGCCGCCGCCAGGAGGCTGATCCGTCCCGGAGCCGATAGGATGACAGGCGCGTTGGTTGTCCCCTTGGGTCGACGGCCAACCATGTGGCGCCCGCCATGCGTCCCGAGTCCCGCATGGCCACCGATGCGCCTCCAACAACACGACCGGAGAACGAACTGAACATCAACTTCGAGGCGCTCGCCTCCTCGGAGGCGGCTGGCTGCGCGACAGCCGGGGAACTGGCCACCCTGAGGGCCGACCCGGCGGAGTGGGCCGCGACCCTGCGGCGCCTGCTGGCCGAGACCGAGGCCGCCCTCCCCGCCGCCCGGCGCATCACCGGCCCGGAGCGCGACATGGTGGTGGCCGACTTCATCGAGGAGCGCGACCGGCTGCGGCAGGCCCTGGCCCGCCTCGAGGGCCGCCCCGAACCGACCGAGAGCCGATCCGAATCCGGGCCGCCCGCCGACCGCCGGCCGGCGGCGGAGCGGCACCCACCCGAACCCCCCCTCCCGCCGGCGCCCCCCGCCCTCCAGGCCTCATGGCAGAACGGCCGGATCGTGCTGTGGGCGGCCAGCCACTCCGAGCGCCGGCCGCCCCCCGAGGTGCGCGACGGGCTGATGGCCGAGGCCGGCGCCGCCTCCATCACCTGGGAGCCCCACGCCGGGGTTCCCGTCCCCGGGGGCGGCAAGGTCCCGGCGGTGTCCGTGGGGGTGGCCGAGGCCCTGGGCTGGCTCGTCGGCGTCGGTACCGGCCAGCTGGCGCCGGCCGCCGCCCCCAGCCTGCGCTGGCTGGGCGAGGTGACGGCGTGGGCCACCGAGATCGTGGCCCGGGGCCAGATGTTCCCGACCCTGGTGGGCCCCTCTGCCGGGGCCCGGTCCGGCCGGTCCAGCACCGCCGAGCACCGCATCCGCTGGGTCCCGGCCCTGGTCGACGCCGAACGCCTCCGGGCCCTCTCGTCCCGGATGCCGGGGGCGGTGGCGGCGGTCGAACAACCGCGGGGCCGTCCCGCCCAGCTGTGCCGGGCCGTGCTGGGCGCGGCCGTCGACGCCGTCTGCCGGGCGGGCGCGGCCCGGCTGGTGACGGCGGCCACGGTGCCGGTGGCCCGCTCCCGCTCCGAGGTCCGCGAAGCCGTTCTGGCCGGCCTCGACGGTTCGCCCTTCACCGCCGCCCTCCGGCCGGCCACCGAGCTGGCCGACGAGCTGGCCCGCTGGGCGGCGCCGGTGACCGGCGACCGGGCGGCCACGCTCACCGTCCGCCTCGCCGCCCCCGAGGACGACGGCGGCTGGCTGCTGACCGTCGAGGTCGACGGACCCGACGGCCGCCAGCAGGTCGAGGACGCTCTGTCCGGGGACCGCCCGGCCCGGGCGACGGCGGTCGAGACCGAGCTGCGGCGCCTGGAGCGGCTCCTCCCCGCCCTGCAGCGCCCGGGGCGGCGCCGGGGCCGGGTCGTCCTCGACGGCTCCGAAGCCTTCGACCTGATGGCCACCACCGGACCGATCCTGGAGTCGGCCGGATTCCGTGTCCGGATCCCCGTGCTGTCGAAACGCCGGCCCACCCCCCGGCTCCAGCTCCACGCCGAGGCGCTGAGCGGCCCGTCCGTGGTCGGGGCCCAGCAGCTGTCCCAGGTGAGATGGTCGGTGCTGGTCGACGACGTGGAGCTCGACGCCGCCGCCATCGCCAGGCTGACCGCCCAGGCCCGGCCGCTGGTCAAGGTCAAGGGCGGCTGGGTCGAGCTGGACAAGGCCGACCTCGAAGCCGCCGCCGCCGCCCTGGCCGACCGGGCGGGCACCACCGAGCTCTCGGG
>JBOGFE010000265.1:0-5354 GCA_050741935.1 Acidimicrobiia bacterium
CGCCCAGGTGGCGGACCTGCGGCGGGCGGGCTGGGAGGTGAGCGGTCCCCGCCGCACCGGCGGTGGCGGCGCGGTGATCCGGGCCTCCAAGCCCTTCGCCGCTCCGGAGGACCTCGGACCCCTGGTCGAGGAGCTGGCCGGTCCCGAGGGGCCGCTGCGGGGGTTCCGGCTCGACCGGGCCCGGTCGCTCACCCGGGTGCGCTACCGGCTGACCGGCGGGATCGACCTGGAACGCCCCGGCGAGGTCCTGAGCGGCTTCGCCAACGACCCGGCCCTGGCCGGGCGCCTGGAGGCGGCCGGGGTCGACGCCGGTCGGGTGGGGGAGCTGCTGGCCCAGCGGGCGGAGGAGGGAGTCGGGCTGGCGGTGGCCGTCGACCTGCCCGGCGAGGAGCCCGTCCGCTTCGAGGCCCGCCCCGGTGCCCGGGTGGGGGTGGCGGCGGCGTCGACGGTGCCCGACCGGGTCCGTCCGCTCCTCCTGGTGCTGGCCGGGCTGCTGGCCGTCGCCGCCCTGGTGGTGCTGATCCCCCGCCGGCGCCCGACCGATGGAGCCCCTGTGGACGGTTAACGACCGTTCAGTCGGTCATAGGTCGCGGACAGTGCCGACCTGCCTGCGGTAGCCTCGTGGCACCGACCGGCGAGCCCCGAAGGAGCGGCCCGTGCAGGTGCGCCGTTCAGAGGCGCTACTCGATGCACTGAGGATGGTGGCGCCCGGTACGCCACTGCGGGACGGTATTGATCGCATCCTGCAGGCCAACAAGGGTGCGCTGATCTGTGTGGGCGATGGTCCGGAGGTCCTTTCCGTCTGCTCCGGTGGGTTCCTGCTCGACGCCGAGTTCACGCCGCAGCGGCTGTCGGAGCTGGCCAAGATGGACGGCGCCCTGATCCTGGCCGCCGATTGCTCCCGGGTGGCCCGGGGCAACGTCCACCTGGTGCCCGACCCCAACATCCCGACGCTCGAGACCGGGACCCGGCACCGCACCGCCGAGCGGGTGGCCCGCCAGATCGACGTGCCCGTCATCTCGGTCTCCGAGGCCATGTCGGTGGTGACCATCTACCGCAACGACCAGAAGTACACCCTGGAGCCGATCCCGAGGATCCTGGGCAAGGCCAACACCGCCCTCCAGACCCTGGAGCGCTACAAGATCCGCCTCGACGGCGTGTCGGGGGCGCTGTCGGCCCTGGAGGTCGAGGACCTGGTGACGGTGCGCGACGCCGTCAGCGTGCTCCAGCGGGCCGAGATGGTGCGGCGCATCGCCGAGGAGATCGAGGGCTACATCGTCGAGCTGGGCAGCGAGGGCCGCCTGGTCATGCTCCAGCTCGAAGAGCTGATGGGCGGGGTGGAGGACGACCGCCGGCTGGTGGCCAAGGACTACTTCGTGGCCTCGGCCGAGCTGCCCCTCGAAGAGGTCATGAAGCGCCTCACCCAGCTCACCACCGACGAGCTCCTGGATCTGAAGGAGGTCTCCAGCGTCCTCCACCTGCCGCCGGGGACGGGCCTCGACTGGTCGCTCCAGCCCCACGGGTACCGCCTGCTCCACAAGATCCCGCGCCTGCCCGAGGTGGTGGCCGACCGGGTCGTGGCCCGCTTCCACAACCTGCAGAAGATCATGCGGGCGTCGATGAAGGACCTCGACGACGTGGAGGGCGTGGGCGAGACCCGGGCCCGGTCCATCAAGGAGGGCCTCTCCCGCCTGGCCGAGACCTCGATCCTCGACCGCTACGTGTAGCTAGGCTCGGCGGCTGTGACTACTGCTCTTCGCCTGGCGGCTCATCGCTTTGCGGCCGGGGGCCCCAGCCCCGGCCGCCAGTCCCCGCTCCGCAGGTCCTGATGTCAGCGCTGCCCGAAGGTCCTCATCCCGCCACCGTCGAGGCCATCACCCTCGACGTCGAGGGCACCCCCATCCGGGGACTCCATGCCCGGCCGGCGGGCACACCGCTCGGCGGCCTGGTCGTGGTCCCGGACCTGGCCGGCCTCCGGCCCCTGTTCGAGGACATCTGCCGGCGCCTGGCCACCCACGGGCTGGCCGTGTGTGCCGTCGAGCCCTTCTCCCGGCTCCTCAACGCCGACGGGCCGCTCGACCTGGAGACCCGGCGGGCCCGGGCCGGCGAGCTGTACGACGACCTGATCATGGAGGACCTGGCCGAGGCCGCCGACCACCTGGCCGCCTCCGACCACGTGGGCGCCCCGGGCGTGATCGGGTTCTGCATGGGCGGGTCGTACACGCTCAAGGCGGCGGCCACCGGGCGCTTCGAGCGGGCGGTCGCCTTCTACGGGATGATCCGCACCCCCAAACAGTGGGCCGACGGGGGCCAGCGGGACGCCCTGGACACGGCGGGTTCGATGTGCGCCACCCTGGCCATCTTCGGTGATCAGGACCCCTGGGTGCCGATGGAGGACGTGGAGGCGCTGCGGTCGGCGTGGGGCGGGAGGCCCGAGCACAAGGTGGTGGTGTACCGGGGCGCGGACCACGCCTTCGTGCACAACCCCGAGGCCCCGGGCCACCGGCCCGACGATGCCGGCGACGCCTGGCACCGGGCCCTGGCCTTTCTACTCGAATAGAAAATTCGCCGGCATCTTTCGATGTGACTCTGGGTAAAGTTTCTACCACGTTGGGTGATTTTCGCCTATCGGACAATTCCAATTGGGCGCGGTCACCCATGGCAAACTTGAACGTACGGTCAAGTTGTTAGGGCGCGGTGAGTGCCGTACCCTGGAAGGCATGCCCATCCTGGGCAGCCGGGGAGCGTGCGCATGCTGTTCGATGTCGGCGACAAGGTGGTCTACCCCCATCACGGTGCCGCGATCGTCGAACGTCGCGAGAAGCGTGAGGTATTTGGCGAAACCAGGGATTACCTGGTGCTCAAACTCGCTTACGGCGACCTCACGCTCATGGTCCCCGCCGACAACGTCGACGAGGTCGGGCTGCGCGAGGTCATCAACGACGAAGAGGTCGAGGAGGTGTTCGCGGTCCTCCGGAAGAAGGAGGCGCGGATGCCCACGAACTGGTCCCGACGCTTCAAGAACCACGTCGAGAAGCTGAAGAGCGGCGACATCTATCAGGTTGCCGAAGTGGTCCGGAATCTCTCCATCCGGGACAAGGACAAGGGCCTCTCCGCCGGCGAGAAGCGCATGCTCACCAAAGCACGCCAGATCCTCGTCTCCGAACTGACCTTCGCCATCGGGGTCACCGAGGAAGAGGCCGAGGCCAAGCTCGACGAGGCGCTCCTCAAGTAGACGGCACCTGGGGCCTCGTCGTCGCCGCCGGGGCCGGCTCCCGATTCGGCTCCCCCAAGCAGTTCGCGTCCCTCGCCGGCCGGCGGGTCGTCGACTGGTCGGTGGGCACGGCCCGATCGGCCTGTGAGGCCGTCATCGTCGTCCTCCCCGCCGGCCACGACTGGGACGGTCCACCGGTGGTGGCCGCCGTGGCCGGAGGCGACAGCCGGTCCGACTCGGTCCGGGCCGGCCTGGCCGCGGTGCCCTTCGGGGCCGAGATCGTGGTGGTCCACGACGCCGCCCGCCCGCTGGCCTCCGCCGGCCTCTTCGCCGCCGTGATCGACGCCGTCCGGGCCGGGGCCGACGGTGCCGTCCCCGCCCTCCCGGTGCCCGACACCGTCAAGCGGGTCGAGGGCGACCGGGTGACGGACACCCTGGACCGTACCGGGCTGGTCGTGGTCCAGACCCCCCAGGCGTTCCGGGTCGACGCCCTGCGGGCGGCGCTGGCGGGCGGGGGCGATGCCACCGACGACGCCGCCCTGGTCGAGGCGGCGGGCGGCAAGGTGGTGATCGTGCCCGGCGATCCGCTCAACTTCAAGATCACCACCCCGCACGACCTGGCCCGGGCCGGCTGGGTGATGAGGGAGCTCTGAGGTCGGGTGCGGGTCGGCCTCGGGTTCGACGTCCACCCCTTCGGCGGGGACGGCCCGCTCGTGCTCGGGGGCGTGCGCATCGAGGACGCCCCCGGTCTGGCCGGGCACTCCGACGCCGACGTGGTCGCCCACGCGGTGGCCGACGCCGTCCTCGGCGCCGCCGGCCTTCCCGACCTCGGCACCCTGTTTCCGGCCGGCGACGAGCGCTACGCCGGCGCCGACTCCATGATCCTGCTGGCCGACGTCGCCGGCCGGATGGCGGCGGCCGGCTATGAGGTCGGCAACGTCGACGTGGTCATCGTGGCCGAGCAGCCACGGCTGGCCCCCCACCTCGAGGCCATGGCCAAGAACCTGACCGCCGCCCTCGGCGGGCCGGTGTCGGTCAAGCCCAAGCGGGCGGAAGGGTTGGGCGCCATCGGGCGGGCCGAAGGGATCGCCGCCCTGGCCGTGGCCCTCCTCAGGCGCAAGTAGCCTCCGGGTCGTGCTGATCCACGACACCCTGATGGGGGACAAGGTCGAGCTGGTGCCCCGGGAGCCGGGGCGGGTCGGGCTGTACGTGTGCGGCCCCACCGTCTACGACGTCCCCCATCTGGGTCACGCCCGCAGCGCCCTGTCCTTCGACATCATCCGCCGCGCCCTCGAGCACCGGGGCTTCGCCGTCACCCACGCCTCCAACATCACCGACGTGGACGACAAGATCATCAACCGGGCCCGGGCCGAGGGCACGAGCGAGCCCGAGGTGGCCGCCCGGTACGAGGAGGCCTACTGGGGGGCCCTCGACCGCCTCGGTGTCGCCCGGCCCCACCACACCCCGCACGCCACCGCCTACATCGACGAGATGCAGGAGCTGATCGCCCGGCTGCTGGAGCGGGGGGCGGCCTACGTCACCGATTCCGGCGTCTACTTCTCGGTCCAGAGCTTCCCCGGCTACGGCGAGCTCTCCCACCGGCGCCTGGACGACCTGCTGGAGTCGGCCGGCGCCCGGGTGGAGGTGGACGAGACCAAGCGCTCCCCGGTCGACTTCGCCCTGTGGAAGGCGGCCAAGCCGGGCGAGCCGGCCTGGGACTCCCCCTGGGGCCGGGGCCGGCCGGGCTGGCACATCGAGTGCTCGGCCATGTCCGTCGGCCTCCTGGGCGAGGGCTTCGATGTCCATGGTGGGGGCGACGACCTGGTCTTCCCCCACCACGAGAACGAACGGGCGCAATCCGAGGGGGCGGGCCTCCCCTTCGCCCGGCACTGGCTCCACAACGCCATGGTCATCGTGTCGGGCGAGAAGATGTCCAAGTCGCTCGGGAACTTCGTCACCCTGACCGACATCCTCGACGCCCACGATCCCCGGGTGCTGCGCCTGCTCGTGCTCCAGACCCACTACCGGTCGGCCACCGAGATGGGCAAGACCAACCTGGACGACGCCGCCGCCGCCCTCGGGCGCCTGGACTCCCTGGTGCGCCGGGCCCGGACCCAGCTCGGCCCGGAGCCGGCGGGCG
>JBOGFE010000266.1:0-3483 GCA_050741935.1 Acidimicrobiia bacterium
CACGGCCACGGCACCCACGTGGCCGGCACCATCGGCGGTGAGCACTACGGAGTGGCCAAGCACGTCAAGCTGGTCTCGGTGCGGGTGATGGGCTGCTCGGGGACGGGCACCGTCTCGGGGATCGCCAAAGGCATCGAGTGGGTGACCCTGAACCACCGGAGCCGGGGCGCCGGTGCCCTGTCGGTGGCCAACATGAGCCTGGGCAGCGCCAACAGCCCGGTCATCGACACCGCCCTCGTCAACTCGATCGCGGCGGGGGTCAGCTACGCGGTGGCCGCCGGCAACACCACCAGTGGCCTGCTCGGCCTGCTCTCGGGCACCGACTCCTGCAAGCAGTCCCCCGCCCGCGTCTCCTACGCCCTGACCGTGGGCGCCACCGACGACAAGGACGCCAAGGCGTCGTTCTCCAAGGCGGGCAAGTGCATCGACTTCTTCGCTCCCGGCGCCTCGATCACGTCGGCCGCCCGGACCGGGGTGGACAACTGGGTGATCATGAGCGGCACGTCCATGGCCTCGCCCCACGCGGCCGGCGTCGCCGCCCTCCACCTCGGCAACGTGGCGCGGACCCAGGGCAAGGTCGCCACACCGGCCGAGGTCCATGCCGCCCTGGTCGCCCTGGCCACCAAGGGCAAGGTGACCTCGCCCGGCACGGCCACCAACAACCACCTCCTCTACACCGGCGACCTCTGATTCAGGCCGAAGGTCAGCGGCTGGCGACCTGCTGGTACTTGCGCACCGAGAGGGGGATGAAGACGGCGAGGATGATCCCGACCCAGATCAGCGTGTAGATCACGGGGTGCTGCAGGGACCAGGCGTCGGGCGGCGGGGCGGCCGGGTTGACGTTGCCGAAGAGCACCCGGGCCGCCTGGGTGACGGACGAGACCGGGTTCCAGTTGGCGAAGGTGCGCAGCACGGTGGGCAGGCTGTCGGCGGGCACGAACGTGTTGGCGATGAAGGTGAGCGGGAAGATGACCATGAACGAGGCGTTGTTGACCACCTCGGGCGTGGGGACGAGCAGGCCGACGTAGGCCATGATCCAGGAGAAGGCGTAGGCGAAGGCGAGGATGAGCAGGAACCCGCCCAGCGCCTCGAGCGGCGACGTCCGGACCCGCCAGCCGACGAGCAGCCCGGTGGCCGACATGACACCCAGCGACAGCACGTTGTTGAAGATGTCGCTCCCCGTGCGGCCCAACAGGACGGCAGAGCGGGACATGGGCAGGGAGCGGAACCGGTCGATGACGCCCTTCTGCATGTCGTCGGCGATGCCGGCCCCCGAGAAGGTGGCGCCGAAGATCACCGTCTGGGCGAACACCCCGGCGATGAGGAACTCCCGGTAGTTGACGCCGGGGATCTCGATGGAGCCGCCGAAGACGTAGGCGAAGAGCAGCACGAACATGATCGGCGAGATGAGGGTGAAGACCATGAGGTCCGGCACCCGCTTGATCTTGATCAGGTTCCGCTTGGCGACGACGGCGCCGTCGGAGAGGACGTCGAAGACGAGGTTCATGCGACCAGCTCCTCCTCGGAGGTCTCGGTGTCGGTGGCGGTGTCGTCGGCGGCGTGGCCCGTGAGGGTGAGGAAGACGTCGTCGAGGGTGGGGCGGCGGAGCCCGATCTCGACGATGGACACGCCGGCGGCCTGGAGGCGGCGCAGGGCGTCGCCCAGGGCGTCGGACCCGCCGGTGACGGGGGCGGTCAGCCGGCGGACGTGCTCTTCGACCTGCATGTCGCCGGCGCAGACCGCGGCCAGGACGGCCTGGGCCCGGGCCAGGTCGGCGGCGCCGGCCACGACGAGCTCGATGCGCTCCCCGCCGACGTCGCTCTTCAGCTCGTCGGCCGTCCCCTGGGCGATCTTGCGGCCGTGGTCGATGACGATGATGTCGTCGGCCAGCCGGTCGGCCTCCTCCAGGTACTGGGTGGTGAGCAGCAGGGTGGTGCCGCCCTTGACCAGCTCCCGGATGAACTCCCAGACGTCGTTGCGGCTGCGGGGGTCGAGGCCGGTGGTGGGCTCGTCGAGGAACAGGACGGCGGGCTCGGCGACCAGGGCGCCGGCCACGTCGAGGCGGCGGCGCATGCCGCCGGAGTAGGTCTTGACCGGGCGGTCGCCGGCGTCGGCCAGGTCGAAGCGCTCCAGCAGCTCCCGGGCCCGCTGGCGGGACTTCGCCTTGCCCAGGTGGTAGAGGCGGCCGACCATGTCGAGGTTCTCGAAGCCGGTCAGGTACTCGTCGACGGCGGCGTACTGGCCGGAGAGCCCGATCCGCTTGCGCACGGCCTTGGGGTCGGCGCACACGTCCACACCGGCGACCTCGACCGAGCCGGCGTCGGGCGTCAGCAGCGTGGTGAAGATGCGCACGGCCGTCGTCTTGCCGGCGCCGTTGGGGCCGAGCAGCCCGAGCACCGTTCCCTCGGGAACGACCAGGTCGAGGCCGTCGAGGGCGGTCACGTCGCCGAAGCGCTTGACCAGCCCCAAAGCTCGGATCATCTCAGCCATGCCATCTCCTCTCGTACCGGCGGCCCCGTGCCGCCCACGAATGCGACCTCCACTGGCGTCGAGGTCAAACCCCGTTCCGCCGGGGAACAACAACGTTCGCGTGGCTCCCCTGCCCCCCGTCCACCATCCGGCGAACGGGTTGTGGCGTTTCGGTGGCTTTGTCCGGATATCGGCGGCAACGGCCGTCGCCTTGAGCCCGGCACCCGAGCGGCCGGTCGGAGCGTCCCGTGACCGGAGCCCTGGCCCGCGCCCGACTCTGTGGCCGCCGGCACCGGGACGAGGCCGACCGGATTTAGGCTGGGTCCGGGCCCCCTAGCTCAGGGGATAGAGCACCGGTTTCCTAAAGCGAAATTGCCACTCCACGTGAGTCCGCTGAAGTACGTCTGTGCAGGTCAGGAGGGGTGCGGCGTCCACGGTGGTCCGCTGAAGTCACCCTCCGTCCATTCCTGTGACTGTCAGCTTGGCTGTCAAAACGAGGCCGGTTACCCCTAAATGGCGGGCGACCGGCCTCATTTTTCTTCGGGATGTCGGACCCTCACCAGCGGGCCTTTTACGATGACGGTGCAGGTGACGTAGGCGGCCAAATCGTGGTGGGTCAGGAGTGCCTGCAAAGCGTCGATGACGGCGGGGAGGCGCTGGTCGGCGACCCGCAGCACGGCGATGCCGGCGTGGGTGCCCGGAGGGTGCCGGCGGATGTCGCCCATCCCCCGGTCGAGGGTGATCAGGAACCGGTCTTCTCGGCCCGCCGCGCTGACGACCGTTTCGTCGGCGGCGCCGCCCATCCCCTCGTCCTCGACGGTTTCGGTGTCGTGCCCGAACGACTCCGCCAACGCCTTGGCGTCGGCCGGCATGTTCTCGTCGAGCTTGAGCTTCACCCCTCCGAGGGGTCGAGAGGAAGGAGCTCCTCCCGGGCGAGCAGCGCCCCGTAGGCCACCGCCGCCCGCACCGCTCCGTCAGGAAGGGTCGGGTACTGGATCCGGATCTCTTCCTCGG
>JBOGFE010000267.1:0-18057 GCA_050741935.1 Acidimicrobiia bacterium
GGTCGCCGTTTCGGGTTTGCGGGGCGCGGTCGGGCGGGACCCGCCCCTGGTTTATCTTGGAGGCGTGCCCCCCGAGCCGGTTCCCTTCCAGGGTGAGGCCCTCGTGATCTGGGGCCGCGTGGGTACGCGCCCGCTCGTGCTCGGTGCCGTCCACTACACCGCCCCGGCCAGCGAACCCGGGGTCGAGGTGGTGCTGGCCACCAAGGCCCGGGGTGCCCGGCCGGCCATGGTCCGCCGGCTGCTCGCCGCCGGTGGCCGCGGGGTCGAGCCGCCCGGCACGGTGGCCTGGATCGCACGCGACCGCATCCGGGAGGTCCACTGGCACGACGGGGGCCTCAGGATCTGGGCCGGGGTGGGCAACCGCTCGGTCACCGCCCCGGTCCCGGGCTGGCTCCTGGGGGAGCAGACGGGACACCGGTCGCTGCCCACCCGGGTCTTCCTGGCCCACGTCGAGGTGGTGGCTCCCGAGGGCAGTGACCTGGCCGCCTTCGCCGGCCACCGCCACGGAGTGCTCTTCTCCACCGCCCGCCTGGCCGGCGATCCGCCCCGCCTGCGCATCCCCCTTCCCAAGCGGGTGGAGGCGGCTCCCGAGCCCTCCTGAGCGGCTATTCTCGAAGCTCTCCCGGGCGATTAGCTCAGCGGGAGAGCGCTGCCTTCACACGGCAGAGGTCGAGGGTTCGAAACCCCCATCGCCCACGGTAAAGGTGCTGGTCAAGCCGTAATGACGGGAGCTTCCGGGCTCCCGTCCTTCGCGTTCCCCCCGCGCAAAACCCGCGGTGCCCCGCGGCACCCCGCGGTGATCGCCGGCCACAGCGGTTACCTGCGGGCCGGAAGCGAACGCATCGAGCCGGTCCAGGACGGCCTCCTCGTGTCCGGGGAAGAGGTGCCCGTAGCGGTCGAGGACGACGGAGACCGAGGTGTGCCCGGCCCAGGCGGCGATCTGCTTGGGGCTCGCCCCGGCGGCCACCCAGAGTGAGACCGCGGTGTGCCGGAGGTCGTGCGGCCGGAGCGGCTCAAGCCCCGCCGCCCGGATCGCCGGCCGCCAGTGCCGGGCCCTCCACCCGTTGGCCCGCAGCGCGCCCCCGTCGGCCCCGACGAAGACAAGCGCTTCGGGGTCCGGCTCCCCGTAGCTGTCGAGGTGGACGGCCATCTCGTCGGACACGAAACGGGGGAGTGGGACGGTCCGGTTTCCGGCCCTCGTCTTGGGTGGCCCGAACAGGAGCTCGCCCTTGACCTCGACGGCGATCTCGCTGACCCGGACCTCCCGCCGGAGCAGATCGACCCGGCTCCGCCGCAGCCCGGCCAGTTCCCCGAGCCGCAGCCCGCAGTAGGCGTCGAAGAGGACAATGGCCCGGTACCGCGGCTCGATCGCTTCGGCCAGGGCGCTGATCTCCGCCGGGGTGAGGAACCGCATCTCCTCCCGCTCCACCCGGGGCAGCCCGATGCGCCGGCACGGCGACTGGGCGATGAGCCCGGAATCGACGGCGACCCGGAGGATCTTCGAGAGGGTCTGGTACGCCTTCTGGACCGTCGCGGGCGCCCGCCCGCTGGCGGCGAGCTCCGCCACCCATGCCCGCACGTCGAGCTGCGTGACGGCCCCGAGCGGCAACTCGCCGAAGGCCGGGAGCACATGGTTGCGGATGTAGGCCTCATCGCGAGCCCGCGACGACGGCCGCAGGTTGACCGTCGTCGCCCACCACGCCTCCACCCAGTCGGCCACGAGGACCTTCGCCCCCTCCGGATCCCGCCACTCCCCTCGCTGCTGGTCGGCCCCGGTCCGCTCCAGGAAGGCCCGGGCCTCACGCTTCGTCGGGAAGCGCCGGCTCCGCTCCCGCCCGTCCGGCCCCCGGTAGCGCGCCTCCCAGCGCCCGCTGTCCACCCTCCGCACATGCCCCATGGGTCGCTCCTCCGCTCGCCCGTTGTGCCGCCATGATGCCGAGGAGGTCGGACAGTTTCAGCCAGCGTCCGGCGGCTGCCACCGCCGGACCCGCCGAGCTCCGCCGATCCGCAAGGCCGGCACGGCGACGACCTCGGGACTGACGGGCCGGCGCGCCTTCTCGAGCCATGCCTCGATCTCAACCGGATCGAACCGGAGGAGATGCCCCCACTTGAGGTACGGGATCCGGCGGTCGGCGACGAGCCGGCGGACATGCCGGACGCCCACGCCGAGCATCACGGCGACGTCGTCGATGCCGACAAGCCCTCCCGGCCGCCCCTTGCCCTCGGCTCCCTGCATGACCACCTCCCGACGAGACCCTCTGCCTCTGACCCCACCTATGCGCGCGCAGTCCCGTCGAATGCGACCCGACCCAGCCGAATTTCCTCGCGCCGGACAACCTGCGGCCTCATCTGAACGAAGGCCCGAGAGAGCGCCAAAGACTTGCCGTGTCCGCCGTTCAGCCGGACACGGCATCCTTCGGAGGTCAGCTGGCGGCTTGGGTCCGCTGGGCGTAAGCGAGGACGGAAAGCACGATCGTGCCGTCCGGCCGGATCTCCTCGATCACCGCTTCGAGCGGGCCGTCACCGCCGTCGGCCACCATCACGTGCTCGCCGACGCGCGGCTCCCGGTCCTCCTCGTCCCAGTCGACGAGCCCGGAGAAGGCACGGCCGCCATTGACCCTGATGAAGGTCAGGTCGGCGGCCAGAAGCGGGAGGGCGTTCGCCACGACCCTCAGTCTACCGCTGGCCAGCGATGGGCCTGCGGGGGTCGAACGCCCGCAATGCGGCCTCGTAGCCGGGGAGGAGGCGGGCGCGGACCGCCCGCCGTTCGGCGGGGCGCAAACGCTCGTCATAGGCGGGCAGATCCGGTGGGTATTCCCCGACGACGACGTCGACGTGGCGGTCCGAGAACGGGATAAGGGAGCCGTCCTCTTCGATGTCGGTGGCGACCACGTCATAGCCACGATCTCGGAGAGCGCCGGCGGTTGCGAGGCCATACAGCGACTGGCCGACCCCGGCGGTCAGCACCCGGGCCTCGCGGTCGTCGGTCACGATGAAACACGAGATGGTGATGGCGCCGGCCTCTTCGTAGCCAGGAAGCACCCGGTACAGGCTGATGTCCCGCAAGGCGTTCCTCAGCGCCATCGCCGGGTCGTGGTCGTCGTTGAACCGGACCAGCAACTGGGTGGCATCAGCGACGCGCCGGTCCTGCCGCGGAATGACACGCTTGTTGGCCAGGGCCGTCTCCTCGGTAGCGCCTCAACTCGACGGACAATTCGGAGCGCCTGAACGGTACCGAACCTGCTGATCAGGGCCGCGCGTTCATCCCTGAACGGGCATCTGACCGCCCCGGGGCCCCGGCGATGGGCCGCCCTTGATTCGAGCGGTGTGCACCACCCACTCGGGGCCGTGCGGACGCCTGAGGCAGTCGTTCGTGCCTGGCACACTCCGAACTGTGGACTTGCTGCCTTGTGGCCATGTCGCCCTCGCTGGAACCAGCCGACTCTGTCCTCATCTCGTCGGGCCGGACGTCCCGGTCTCGCACTTTCGGTCCCTTCGGGGGGACGCCCTCGACTGCGACTTGGTCTGCAGGGAGTGCGCCGAAGGAATTCGGGCTGCAACCGCCGCCGCGCTTGTGATCGTTTGCGAGGGCTGTGTTGCTCGCGTGGCCGATGAGAAATGGGACATGCTCGGTTGGGTGGGAGATCCCGGGATTGCGGAACGGGGAGAGTCCGTTACTCCCGTCGACCTTGGGCACCTGGACATACCTGAACTCGCATCAGATCGCTGCATTGCGCCAATAGCCGAGGGGTGGGTCGCGTTCACGGCGACCAGAGGGGGGAAGACCGTCCGCCTCACTATCTGGACTACTTCCACGGCGCCCTCTACGCGTCCCCCGACAGCCGCTGGATGCTTGACGACGGCTGGGTTTGGCACCCGGTTGGCATGCCACGGGCATGGGACATCCGCCGGTGGCTGACAGCGAACGTCTGGGAGTCCGAAGACGGGCCCTCCTGCGCAATGTTCGCCCACCGCGAATACCACTGGGACTCGCCGATGTGCTGGGTCAACGAACGCCTAGTCGCCATCTGGGGGCTCGGCACCGACGACGAAGCGATGCTGGCCGGCGTCACGATCTTCGACGTCCAGGAGGCTTCGGAGCTGCTGGCCTTTGCCGGTCCGAAAGGGCGCCTTTGGTCGAACGGTCGGCGGTTGTACGCGGCCGCCGAGGAAGGGGTCACGGTATGGGACCCCTTCACTGGCCAAAGGACAGCGACCCTTCCTGGGCTCAAGGCTCTGGCGTACAACCGGTGGCGGGAGGAGTTCGTCGTTCGGAAGGGAGACGAGCTCCGGCGAATTCGGTTGGGGTGAAGTCGGTAACCTTTGAGGTCGGAGGTTTCTTGATGGCGTTCGACCCCATCAGTGTCATCCCGGACAAGATGGCCGGCGTGCCGTGTATCCGCGACCTGCGGATGCCCGTGGCCACCGTCGTCGGGATGGTGGCCGATGGGATGACGGTCGAGGAAGATCCTGGCCGACTTCCCGGATCTTGAAGCGGAAGACGTCGCCGAGGCGCTCGGGTACGCCGCGGCGGCCCCTGCTTGAGCGGGAGCTGCCGCTCCGGCGTGGCAGTTGAGGTTCCTCGTCGACGAGAACCTGTCTGAACGCATCGCCGAAATCCTCGTCGAAAACGGGCACGACGCCATCTATGTCCGGGACATCGGGCTGGAGAGGGCGGATGACCCGGTCGTCATGGACCGGGCCGAGGCCGAGGGGCGGGTTGTCGTGTCGGCCGACACGGACTTCGGCGCCATCCTCGCCAGGTCCGGCAAGCGCGCGCCGAGCGTGATCTTGTTCCGGATGGCGGGGCAGCGCCGGGCGTGGTCCCAGGCGCCCCTGGTCCTGGCCAACCTGCCTCAGGTCGCCGACGACCTCGCGGCCGGCGCCCTGGTGGTGATCGAGGACGGGCGGGTACGGAGCCGCCGCCTCCCGCTTATTCCGGAGTGACTGGGCCGTCCCCCGCGGATCCCCCGCGGGAAGAACGGAAACCACCGGTCACGACGGTCACCAGCGGTCAGAGGAGATGCCCCTTGACCTGCAATTTCGCGAAGTGAGGGCAGCCGGGACGAAGTCCCGATCTGCCTTCACACGGCAGAGGCCACTGGTTCGAAACCAGTATCGCCCACCGCAGGAACAGTCTCGGTGCGGGGGTGAGGCCGGGAACGGTGAACCGGTAGGTGAACTCGCCGTCCTTGGCCGCCCCAGGGCGCGGGTGGGTTTACGGGAACAGGAACCGACCGGTGAAGGAGAGGGCGAGCTCGGGGCGGTTACCCCCGGCGCCCAGCAGGCCCAGGGCGATGGCCTCCCACTGGGTGAGCCGTCCGGAGCCGACGAGCAGGAAGGCCACGGGGTCGGCGGTGATCGTGCAGTCGACGGGGCCGGAGTCCGGCGGCTCGGTGCTGTACTCGCCGTCGACGAAGCGGATGGTGAAGCGCTCGCCCGTGCCGAGGTCGATGCCGTAGCCAGCGCTGTGGCCGGCGATGGTGGCCGGGTTGAGGCACAGCCCGTAGGCGGGCCCGTAGCCGAAGAGCGCCAGGGAGGCGTGGTGGGGCTCGATGGGCCACGGCCGCCCGGTGGCGACGGCCATGTCGTAGCCGTGGAGGAGATGCTCGGCTACGGCCGTCCCCACCAGGTGGGGGACGGTGATGCGGGTGTCGCAGTGCCAGACCACCTCCTGGGCGTCGTGGCCGCCGGCCGTCGCCTCCAGAAGCCGCCCGGTGCCATCGCGCATGAGGGCGGCCAGCTTGCCGGGGTCGGACTCGGGGATGTCGGCGATGAGCTCGTCGTTCATGCGGCCGCACTCCGCCGGCGAGAGCGACTGATAGCCGTACGACTCGCCGTGGACCATCCCGGCGTAACGGACGCCCACCGTCACCAGGTGCACCGCCGCCTCCCGGACCGACCATGCGGACCCCGGCAGGGGAGCCACCGTGTCGGGCAGCGACTCGACAAGGCCCTCCGTGCGGGCCGACACCTCGATCAGCGCGCTGCGGACCTCGTTCAGGATCGTCGTGGCGGTCATCGTCCCCCTCCTCGCTCGGGTGCTGCCACCAGCATCCGAGCCGCCCTTGCGGGCGTCTTGCGCCGGCCTTGCATCCGGGCTCCCTCTCCCTGTCGGCCCAGAACCCCCAACGGTACGCTCCGGCGAGGTCGGATCGGGAGGGGACGTGGGCGCGGGGGAGAGCCACGGCATCGAGTTCCGGTTGCTCGGCACCATCGAGGTGGCCGCCGGCGACCGAGCGGTCGAGATCGGCAGCCTGAAGCAGCGCTGCCTCCTCGCCTCGCTCCTGCTCCGTCTGAACCATCCGGTTCCCGTCGACGTGCTGGTCGAGGACCTGTGGGGTGGTGAGCCACCGGCCAGTGTCCAGGCCACCCTCCAGAGTCTCGTGTCCCGCCTGAAGCGGGCGCTCGAGACAGCCGGCGCCGGCGAGGAGGGGGACGGTCCCCGCCTCCGGGGCCGTGACGGCGGCTACGTGCTCGAGGCCGGACCCGACGCCGTCGACGCCCACCGCTTCGACCGGCTGGTGGGGGAGGGCCGCCGGGCCCTGGCCGCCGGGGAGGCCGAGGTGGCGGCCGAGCGGTTCGAGGCGGCCCTGGCCCTGTGGCGGGGACCGGCGCTGGGCGAGCTGTCGGACCGGTCCTTCGCCCGCCTGGAGGCGCACCGGCTCGACGAGGCCCGCCTGGGGGCGGTCGAGGATCTGGTCGAGGCACACCTCGCCCTCGGCCGGGCCGAGGAGGCCCTCGCCCTCCTCAAGACCCACGTGGGCCGGCATCCACTGCGGGAGCGGCCGTGGGGCCAGATGATGCTGGCCCTCTACCGGCTCGGCCGCCAGGCCGATGCCCTTCGGGCCTACCAGCAGGTCCGGCGCGCCCTGGTCGAGGAGCTGGGGGTGGAGCCGACCCCGGACCTGCGCCGGCTGGAGGAGCAGATCCTGCGCCAGGCGCCCGAGCTCGCCGCACCGGCGATCCCGGCCGGCCGCCCGGCCCGGCGGACGGCCGACATCGTCGTCTTCCTCTTCACCGACATCGAGGCCAGCACGCGCCGCTGGGAGGGGGATCAGGAGGCCATGGCGGGCGACCTGGCCCGCCACGACGGCCTGCTCCTCGACGCCATCGAGGCCGGGGGCGGCGAGGTCTTCAGCCACACCGGGGACGGATTCTGCATCGCCTTCCCCACCGCGCCGGCGGCGGTGGAGACGGCGGTGGCGGCGCAGCGGTCGCTGCTCGCCGCCACCTGGTCGTCGCCCTCCCCGCTGCGGGTGCGCATGGCCGTCCATGCCGGCACGGCCGAGCACCGCGCCGGGAACTGGTTCGGTCCCACCCTCAACCGGGCCGCTCGCCTGCTGGCCACCGGCGCCGGCGGCCAGGTGCTGTGCTCCCAGGTCGCCGCCGAGCTCGGCCAGGACGAGCTGCCGCCCGGCGTCGGGCTCGTCGACCTGGGGGATCACCGTCTCGCCGACCTGGCCCGGCCCGAGCGGGTGTACCAGCTGACGCACCCCGACCTGCCCGGCGATTTCCCGCCCCTGCAGTCCCTCGACGCCCGGCGCAACAACCTCCCCGTCGCCCTGACGTCGTTCGTGGGCCGGGAGCGAGAGCTCGACGAGGTGCTCGCCATCCTCGCCCGGTCCCGCCTGGTCACCCTGGCCGGCACCGGGGGAGCGGGCAAGACCCGGCTGGCCCTGCAGGCGGCGGCCGGCGGCCTGGGTCGTTTCCCCGACGGGGCCTGGCTGGCGGAGCTCGCCTCCGTGCGGGACTCCGCCCTCGTCGGCAACGAGGTGGTCACCTCCCTCGGGTTCCTGCCCAGCGGGCTCCTCCAGTCGGGCGAATCGCTGGAGGCCAGCCTGTGCGACCACCTGCGCCATCGCCGGCTGCTCCTCGTGCTGGACAACTGCGAGCACGTGGTGGAGGCGGCCGCCCAACTGGCCCACACCCTCCTCGCCCATTGCCCGGCGGTCACCATCCTGGCCACGTCGGCGTCTCCAGCGAGGAGCCCGAGGTCCGCTACACCCTGCTGGAGACCGTCCGGGAGTACGCGGGGCAGAAGCTGGCCGAGGCGGGCGAGCTGGAAGAGGTCCGCACCCGCCAGCGTGACTACTTCCTGGGCCTGGCCGACGCCTGGGCGGAGCGGAGCCGTTACCACGACTGGGTCCCGTGGATCCGCCAGGTGATCGCCGATCACGACAACTTCACCGCCGCCCTGGAGTGGTCACGGGCCCGGGGTGACGACGACGAGCTGTTGCGGCTGGCGGCGGCCCACTGGCCGTACTGGTACTGGACCGAGAGCCTGGGTTGGCAGCAGTGGCTGGCCGAGGCACTCGAGGGTTGCGACACGCCGGGCCCGGCCCGGGTCGAGGGGCTGATCGGCCTGGCCATGCTGTTGCGGAACTCGGCCGGGGACACCGAGCGCAGTGAGCGGCTCTTCGAGGAAGCGTTGGCACTGGCCGGGCGCCTGGACAGTGACCTCACCGCCCAGGTCGACTTCTACCGGGCCGACCTGGTCCTGGCCCGGGGCGACCGCTCGGGCGCCGCGGCCATGGTGACGGACGCCCTGGCCCGGTGGGAGAAGGCGGGCTTCGTCTACGGCGTGGGTTGGTGCCACTTCCTCTCCGGCTGGATCGCCCTGTCGGCGGGTGACGTCGACCGGGCGGTGGCCGAGTTCCAGGCGTCATCGGCGACCGCCGAGGAGGCCGACGACAACTCCATGCGGGCCCACACCCGGCCGGCGCTGGCCCTGGTGGCCGCGCTCCAGGGTGATCACGACACCGCCGGCACGCTGGCCGGCGAGGGAGTGCGGGCCGCCGAGGCCATCGAGAAGATCCCGCGCCTGCTCATGATGGCGCTGGCCCGCGCCAGCCAGGTCGCCGTCCTGGGCGGCGACGATTCGGCGGCCGCGCTCGTGTCCCGCCTGCTCGGCCTGCTGCGCGATCTGGGGGTGCGGTACTGGGTCGACGAGGCCCTCGACGTGGCCGGCCTGACGCTGGCCGACCGGCTCCCCGACGAGGCCGCCGTCGTCCTGTCGGCCAGTCACACCCTGCGGGAGGCCCTCGACGACGCCGGCGGCCAGGTCACCGCGCTCGGGGAGCTGCTCGGGAGCTGCCGGACCCGGCTGCGGGAGACGCTCGGCCCCGCCGGCTGGGAGATCGCCCAGGGCCGGGCGCGGGCCATGACGGTCGACGAAGCGATCGTGCACGCGCTGAGCGCCCTCCGCGGCGTTGCCGGCGGACCAGCGAGCTGACGACGGTGGTCTCGTCGTCCCCGGGCCGTGCCCATCGTCTAGAAAGGGGTCCCGCGGATCAGCCCCCGTCATCGTGACGTACCCACGGGAGCGACCCAGGAGGTGGGTGCATGGCCAGCACAGAAGGACGGGCCCGGGGCGGATCGCCTGCTCGCATCGGCCCCGCCGGCGGTTCGGCCGAGGAACTTGCCGTCACCGAGACGGTGGCCTACATCCTCGAGGCCACCAGCGAGGCGCTCCGCCAGCTCCGGTCCGCTCAACAGCAGGCCGAGCGACTGGTACGCCAGGCCATGGAGCTGCTCGCTTCCGTGGCCGACACCTCCTCCCCGCCCGCGACCGGCCCCCGGAGGGACCCCCTCCTCAGCCTCACCGAAGTGGCCGAGGTCCTCGGCATCAGCCGCCGGGAGGTGTCCCAGCTCGTGCGGGACAAGGTGATACCGAGTGTCAGGCTCAGCGGCCGCATCCTCGTTCCCCGGGCCTGGGTGGACGATCGGGGCGAGGAGGAGATGGGCGGCCTCGGGCTGGCCTGAGCGCTAACCCGGTACCCGGAGGCGGCCCTCGATCGTGTGGTCGGGGCCGAGATGGGCCCAGGCCAGGAACTCGTCGCTGCACCGGTCCAGCTCCGCCGCCGGGAGCAGTCCGACCAGCTCCACGGCCACCACGTCGGACCCGCGCAGCCGGGCCTGACGCCGCACTTCAGTGAGAGCCTCCTCGACCCCGGTGGAGGCCAGGTCGACCAGGTTCATCGACACCTGCGTCCGGCCCTGCGACGCCAGCGCGAACCCCAGCGCCCGGACGCCGGGAAGCCCCCCGTCCCGCTCCCGCACCGCCCGGGACACTTCCACGGCCAGGCCCACGTCCTCGTCGGGCAGCTCGCAGTTGATCGCCACCATCAGCGGACGGGCGCCCACGCACACCGCCCCCAGCCGCGGGTGCGGTTCCGGCGGCCCGAAGTCGGGCGCCCGGGCCACGAAGGCGTCACGGCGCACCGACGGCAGGGTGCGCCCGGAAGGATCGGCGCGGTCGTAGAGGAACACGGGGATCCCGATCTCGCCGGCCACTGCCTCGGCGAAGGCGTGGGCGGCGGCCACGGGGACGTCGTCCCCGACCCCGTCCAGGGCGACGAAGGGAACGACGTCGAGGGAGCCGACCCGGGGGTGTACGCCCCCGTGCACGGACAGGTCGATCCGTCCGTCCACCGCCCGGGCCAGGCGCAAGGCGGCTTCTACGACCCCGTCCCGGTCCGCGGCGGCCAGGGTGAACACGGAGCGGTGGTGGTCGCCGTCGACGTGGACATCGAGCAGCGCCTCCCCACAGGCCGCGGCCAGATCGTCGAGAACCTCAGCCCGCTGGCCCTCGGAAACGTTGGCCACGCACTCGAGCACGCCACCACCTCCTCGCCCTCATCGTTGTCGGGCGCCGACCTCGGAGTGGGTCACCAGTGCGCTCCGGGCTTCCCCGACCAGGTAGAGGGAGCCGGTGATCACCACCTGGCCGTCGGGCGGGGTGACGGTGAGCGCCCGGGCCAGAGCCTCGGCCGCGTCGGCCGCCACCTCCAGGTGGTCGGGCGCGACCCCCACCTCGAGGGCCGCTCCGGCGAGGAGTCCGGGTTCGAGGGCCCGCGGGGTCGGCGGGGAGCACACCACCACCCGGGCGGCGGAGGCGGCCCCGAGGGCTTCGAGGAATTCGACCGGGTCCTTCTCCCGCAGCAGGCCCACGACCACGGTGCGGGATGTCGTCGGGAACTCCGCGTCCAGGGCGCTCCGGAGCGCCTCCGCTCCCGCCCCGTTGTGGGCTCCGTCGAGGAGCACGAGGGGTTGGTGGCCCACCACCTCGAGGCGACCGGGCGAGCGCACCCCGGCCAGGGCCTCGACCACCACGTCCGGTTCGAGCGCAGCGTCGAGGAAGGCCTCGGCCCCGGCCACGGCGCAGGCGGCATTGTCGGCCTGGAACGCACCGTGGAGGGGGAGGTACAGGTCGCGGTGCTCGCCCCGCGGCGTCCGCAGGTCGACGAGCTGCCCGTCGTGGGCCGGGCGGCTGGCCATCACGCCGAAGTGCTCGTCCCGTACGAGCACGCGGCCGGGGTCGCGATCGAGGAAGAAGTGCCGGAGGGCCGGGTCGGGCTCGCCCAGGACCAGGGTGGCTCCCGGTTTGACGATGCCCGACTTCTCGGCGGCGATCGAGGCCCGGGACATCCCGAGGTACTCCGTGTGGTCGACACCCACGTTCGTGACCATGGCCACCGTGCCGTCGGCCACGTTGGTGGCGTCCCAGGTGCCGCCCATGCCGACCTCGACCACGGCCGCGTCCACGGCCACGTCGGCGAGGAAGCGGTAGGCGGCGGCGGTGATGACCTCGAAGTAGGACAGGGGCTCGGGCAGGTCGGGCTCCATGGCGGCCACGAACTCGAGCACCTCGGCCAGGGCCTCGTCGGAGATGGCCTCGCCGTTCCAGGTGATGCGCTCGTTGACCCGCTCCAGATGGGGGCTCGTGTAGGTCCCCACCGACAGCCCGTGGCACTGGAGCAGCCGGGCCACCATGCGGGTGACGCTGGTCTTTCCGTTGGTCCCGGTGATGTGGAGGAGGGGGTAGGCCCGTTGGGGGCGGCCCAGGAGCTCGACCACGGCCGCGATGCGTCCGAGGGTGGGGGTGGCCCGCCGGCCGGCCAGCTCCACGTTGAAGTGGGCGTCGAGCCAGGCCAGGGCGTCGAGAACCGCCGGTTGCGTGGCCATGCCCCCTCCTCAGCCGGGCCTGAGCGGAATTGTCGTATCATAGCTACTCATCTCGGCAGGAGACGAGCCGTTCCCGAGGGCTTGCCGGTCGTCAGGTGCGTTGCAGGCGGACGAGCGAGATGACCACAAAGGTCCCGTCGCTCTCCGGCCGGTAGCCGACCACGCCGTACGAGACCCCCCGGGGCACGCCCGACCATCGGAGCTCGAGGCTCACCCGGTCGCCTTCGGCCACCCGGACGGGGTCGCCCGTGACCGCCATGCCGGGGGGATCGGCAGGATCGTCGGGGGTGGGGTCGGCGACCAACCAGCTGGTGAAGTCGTAGCTGGAGGTCGGGTCCTGGGTGGTGAAGCCGAAGACGGCGAAGCGGTACCGGCCGGGCTCGGGAACGACGGCTGTGATCGCCTCCTTCGAATCGGCCCGGGCCGACTCGGCCACCAGGTCGTCGACGCCGAAGCCATTGCCCGCCGCGTCGTAGAGGAGGAACAGGTCGAGGTCGGTGTCGGCGTCGGTGTCGGTGATCTCGCCCCGGAGGAGCTGAGCGCCGGCTTCGACCTCGACGTCGTAGACCTTGAGGGCGGGCCCGGGGGTGAAGTCGGCGGTGTCGGGGTCGCCGGTGGCGATCGTCTGGCGGGCCGAGGTCCTGGGCCCGCCGAAACCGAACCCCTGAGCCACCAGGGTCCCGTCGAAACCGGCCTGGACCTCGAACCCGTGGCGCCCGGCCGGGTCGGCGGTCGTGACCCCGATGATGCGGGGGGCGTCCACTATGACGGGCTGGGCGGTGAGGGGAAGGTGCGCGGGCGTGCCCTTCCCCGCGGGGGTGAGCACCAGGGTGCCGGATGCGTACCGTTCGTTCGGAGCCCCGTGGGTGGTGAAGGACAGCTCGAGGGTCTGGCGCCGGCCTGGGGCCAGGGTGAAGCGGTCGGGGGTCACCGTGACGGCGATACCGTCCAGGCCCTGAACCGCCGCCCGCCATTCGGTGGCCTCGGCCGTGGTCCCGGTGACGGTGCGGTGCACCGTGGCCCGGCCGGCCAGGCTGGAGAGCGACACCGAGGGCAGGTTCAGCTCGGCCGGCGCCAGCGGAGGAGGGTCGCCGGCCAGGAGGTCGGGGTCGATGCCCTCGACCAGGCGGCGGTAGTCCTCGGACGTGACCTCGAGGACGACCCCGGGATCACCGGCCCGGCCGGGATCGATCCGCCCCGCCCCCATGTCGAAGGGCCCGGCGGGGCCGCCCTCGGTGGTGCGCAGGCCGGTGTGGGCCGTGGTCATGAAGGCCGAGCGCAGCGCCGCCGGGGTCCAGTCGGAATGGACCTGGTGGAGCAGAGCCATGGCCCCGGCCACGTGCGGGGCGGCCATCGACGAGCCGCTGTAGGAGTTGAACCGGAGGCCTGACGGTTGACCGGGGACGGTGACGACCGGGGGCACGGCCGACACGATGTCGACCCCCGGGGCGGTGAGATCGGGCTTGCCCACGTCGGGGATGTCCGTCTGGGGGCCACGCGACGAGAAGTCCGCCACCACGTCGGCGCCGGCCGGCGCTTCCCGCCCCGGAGCGAAGCGCAGGGTCGCCCGGCGCGCCCCCTCCACGAGCTCCCGGAGCCGGGCTCCCTCCCGGGCGTCGACCTCGACGGTCGGGACCAGCCGGCCCAGGGCGGAGGGGAGGGCACCCGGTTGGTTCTCCAACACCACGGCCACACCGCCGGCATCGCCCACCACCTCATCCGGCCCGACCTCACCTTCGCCACCGGTCCGGCAGAGCACCCCCTTCCCTCTGACCTTGGCCGGATCGAGGGTGTCCTCGTCGCAGGTGTCGGCCCGGTCCGGTTCGACGCCCCCGGCGGCCACGTTCCGGGCGGCCACGAGTGCAACCGGCCCGACGCCCCCCGCCACCGTGTGGCCCGCCACCTCGAGCCGGCGGTCCCGGTCGTCGGTGAGCGCGAGGGTGGTCCGGAACGTGCGGGCCAGCGTGGAGGTGGCCACGGAGGTGACCCAGGGCGCGTCGCCGGGGGTGTCGACCGAGCCCGGGTCGGGCCCTTCGTTCCCGGCTGCCACCACCACGGCCACACCCGCTTCGGTGGCCCCGAGGAAGGCCATCTCGATCGGACTGAGAGGTTCGGGCGCCGTGCTGCCGGCAGAGAGGTTGATGACGTCGACCCCGTCGGCGACGGCGGCGTCGATGGCGGCCACGATGTCGGCGTCATGGCCCGAGCCGTCGCCCCACATGGTCTTGTAGACGGCCAGTTGCGCCCTCGGGGCCATGCCGGAGATACGCCCCAGACCGAGGTCGTTGCCGGAGATGTCGGGATCGACACCGAGCTCCCCGGCGGCGATGCCGGCGACATGGCTGCCATGGCCGTCGGTATCCCGGGGGGAGCGCAGCTCCCCGGGGAGCAGCTCGGTTCCGATCAGGTACCCGTCGACGAAGTACCGGGCGCCGAGGATCTTGCCGTTGCAGTCCTCTGCTTCCCAGCCGGGACCGGTCTGACAGGTCCCGTGCCAGGAGGAGGGGACCTGGTAGGGCGGGCCGGCGGCGGGCTCGAAGCTCGGGTGGTCGGGGTCGATCCCCGTGTCGATCACGCCGATGACGACCCCTTCGCCGGCGTGATCGGCGCCCCCCAGGCGGTCCCACAGGCCCCCGGGGAGGCCGAGGAAGGCGGGGGCCTCGGCCCCGAGGTCCGGGCTCGTGGCCTCCGACGCGGCCCGGACCTGCAACCGCCGGGACACCGAGACCCGCCGGACGCCCGGCGTGTCCCGCAGGCGCTGCGCCTCCGGGCCCGCCAGCCGGGCGGCGAACCCGTTGAAGGCGTTGCGGTAGCGGTAGACGATGGCTGCTTCGGCCACGCCCGCCCGCCACCGGATCCCGGCCTCGGTCCGATCGAGGAAGGCCCGGTACCGGTCGGCGGCGGCCGTCGACAGGTCGACCCTTCCGGCCGGGCTGCGGGCGGCCAGTCCGGTGATCCCGCCGGCGAAGGAGCCGGCCGGGGCGCGGTCGAGCTGCACGATGTACAGGTCGGTGGGGGCGCCGGCCGGTGCCTCCGCCCGGGCGCTCAGTCCCCCGGCCAGCAGGGCGACGGCCAGGACGACCCCGAACCGTGCCCGCTTCCGACGGCCGCTGCCGACGCGCCGGCCCACCGCCATGACCCACCCCCGCCTCGCCCATCCCGTACCAGCAGGATGCCCGCTTCCCCTGCGCAACAAGGCTACCTCTGCCATCACGAGCCAACAATGGTGAAACCCGGGCTCTTTGCCGGAGCGGGGGCGGGCCTGTACCGTCGACACGGCGGGACTGGGGGAGGGAACTGGGATGACCATCACGGTTCCCGTCGAGGGGATCAGACCGGAAGGGTCCCCTGGTCGCGGTCGACCGCCTCGACGGCGAGGACGGCGAGCGGCGTCCGATGCGCCGGGGGGCCGCCGGCCCGGAGCCGGGGTTCCTCTTCGACCTGGCGCGTCGCCGCCGCCCGGACGGCCTCGTACCGCTCGCGGTCGTGCGGCGTGGGGAAGCTGAAGCGCCACCGGCGAGCCTGGCGGGCGATGAGGGGCTTGTCGTCGTCCACCGCCACCCCGGTGGCGGCGAAGATCCGGCAGTCGTAGGTGCGGCAGGTCCGGGGGCGGTGCTCGTAGATCGAGCAGCGATCGTCGATCAGCATCGGGCAGTGCCCCCGTTCGTCGTAGCCGAGGACGACGTGGCCCCTCGGCAGTCGGGGAGCGGGGAACAGCAGGGCCGCCGGGATGTGGGCCAGCGTGTCGGTCTCGTCGGGCCCGATGGGGATGAACTGCGCCGAGGTGCAGCACGCCGTGCAGCCGTTGCAGGGCACCTCGGCCGTCCCCTCGCCGCGGAGGGCGCCCTGCATCCCGGTCAGCCAGGACGAGAAGTCACCGGCGGCCAGGTCGGGCTCGGAGGGCATGGCGAGATCGTACGGTTCCGGCCCCGGGTGGCTGCCGCCTCCGCCAAGTTCGCGGAAATGTGGTGAAAGCTTTCGTAAGTGTGAGCTTCAAGATAGGTTGTGCGAAGTTCGCACAGACTCCGACGGTGCGAGCCTGAGCACGGAGGTCCCCCAATGGCGCGCCGGTCCTTCCGCTTCCGTTCGGTGGCCCGTGTTCCGATGTTGCTGGCCCTGGCGTTGCTGGTGGGCGGTGGGATGGGTGCCGCCCAATTGCAGTCGCCGCCGCCGGCTCCGGCCAACCCCGACCTGGCCGGAGCCTGCGGGCTGGACTTCACCCTCGTCCTGGACCGTTCCGGCTCCATCGCCCAGGCCCGGGCGACGGAGGCCGTGAAGCGGGGCGCCAAGGCGTTCCTGGGCGCCCTGGTCGACACCGGGTCGACGGTGGGGCTGGTGAGCTTCGCCGAGAGCGGGCGGATCGACGCCCGGCCGGCGCCGCTCACGGGCGCCACCATCGGCGGTCTCGAAGAGAAGATCGACAACCTGCGCTTTGACGGAGCCACCAACTGGGAGGACTCCCTCATCAAGGCCCGGTCGCAGTTCGCCGACTTCCCCGACCTGCACCCCGACCTGATCGTGCTGCTGACCGATGGGAAACCGAACCGCTACCTCCGCGACGACGGCCGGGTGGGCGAAGGCGAGGAGCCGGCGCTGACCCAGGCCGTCAACCAGGCCGACCGGATCAAGCTGGACGGCACCCACATCTTCGGCCTCGGCGTCGGACGGGATCTCGAGGCGGGCAACCTCCAGGCCGTCTCCGGGACGGACGAGTTCACGCCGCAAGCCGACTTCCGCAGCGCCGACTGGACGCAGGTCTCGGACTTCGCCCAACTCGAAGCCTCGCTGCGCTCGATCGCCACCGAGCTGTGCGGCGGAACCGTGGTGGTGCAGAACTCCGTCGACGGCGAGAAGGGCCGGGGCTGGAGCTTCCAGGCCACCAACGGCGCCACCCCGGCCAGCGGGGACACCGACGCCGACGGGATGATCAACTTCCGGTGGGAGTCCCCGGTGCCCGAAGCCGACGTGACGCTGACCTCGCAGTCGGGCTACCAGCTCACCGTGGAGTGCTCGCTCGGCGCCACCCCCGTGGGCACACCGATCGACAACGGCATCCGGCTCGGCGTGGGGCCGGAGGACACGATCCTCTGTGACTTCAAGAACGTCAGCGTGCCCACCGCCGCCATCACCCTGGACCGGGACCCGGCCGTCGCCGTGGTCCGCGAGGGAGACGAGATCGTCCACACCTATGTCGTCACGAACCCGGGCGGAGTACCGCTCTCGGACGTGAACGTGGTCGACACCCGGTGCCCGGCGGTCGCCGTGGTCGACGGCGCCGACGGTGACCAGCTCCTCGGCCCCGGGGAGACGTGGAGCGTCCAGTGCACGACGACGGAACCCCGGACCGGGGTGAGCACGGCCACGGCCACTGGGGCGACGCCGTCCGGGGGCTCCGTGGAGGACAAGGCCCGGGCCCTCATCCGGGTCGTCCGTCCCGCCATCGACATGGTCCGGGAGGGCCCGGCCTCGGCCCACGAGGGCGACGTCCTGACCTACGTCTTCATCGTGACCAACACCGGCGACGTGTCCCTGGGGCCGATCACGGTCGACGACAGCCTGCTCGGCCCGGTCGGGACCGTCGATGGGCTCGTCCCGAGCCAGCAGGCCCGCCTGGAGAAGAGCTACGTCGTTCCCGCCGGACCCGACCCGGTGAGCGAGGGCCGTGCCTGCGCCTCGTCTTCCGGCGCCGGCGACCACGACCCGCCCCTGTGCGCCGAGGCCCACCAGGCCATCGACGTGATCCATCCCGCCATGACGCTGGAGATCTCGGCTGATCCCGACCCCTTCACCCCGCCCGGCGAGGTGACCTGGACCTACCTGGTCACGAACACCGGCGACGTCCCCCTGACCGGGATCGCCGTCACGGACGACGGCTTCGGCCCCGTCGGGACCATCGAGGCTCTGGCGCCGGGTGAGGCCAAGGCCCTGACCCGGACGGTGACCTTCGACGCCTCGACCCCGGCCCGCCACGTCGGCACGGTGGTGGCGGGCGACCCGCTCGGCACCGAGGTGTCCGGGAGCAACGAGTCCGAGATCACCCTGGTGCTCGGGGAGACCGCCGTCCCGACGCCGGCGCCCGCACCGGTGGAG
>JBOGFE010000268.1:0-7061 GCA_050741935.1 Acidimicrobiia bacterium
TGTCGAAGACCCCGTAGGGGATGGCCTTGCCCACCTCGGGGTCGGGGAAGTCGTGCACGTCGACCCGCACCGGCGCGCCCTTGGGCTGATACTCCTTGCCTCGGTTGGCCAGATTGCCCACGACCTCCTTCTTCTTGGTGTCCACGCTGACGACCGGCTCGCCCGCGCCCAGGTGGGCCTCGACCTGGGCGTTGAGGTGGCCGAACTGCGCGTCACGGTCAGGATGCTGGGTCCCCTCGTTTTCCTTGGCCGGCGCCTGCAACGAGTAGCCCATGGCCTTGAGCAGCCGGCCCACCGTGTCCGGGCTCACCCGATGGCCCATGGCGTTGAGCGCCCCGGCCAACTGCTCGGTCGACTTGCACGTCCAACGCAGCGGGCACATGGGGTCGCCGCGCGCCTCCGGGTCGACGAGGTCGTCGAGATCCTGGAGCAATGTCGGGTCCTTGTCGACCAGCCTTGGCCGGCCCCCGCCCGCCCGGCGCACCCGATCCGAGACCTCCACACCGGCGTCGACCTCGGCCACCGCCGCCTGCACCGTCGAGCGCGACATACCCGTCGCCTCAGCTACCGCCACGATCCCGCCCCGACCCAAAGCACGAGCCTGCGCGCCGGCCAGAATGCGACGCTGCCGCTCGTCCAGATGTGGCGTCACCGTCTTCAGGATCCACCGCAGCCGTTCCTCGGTGACGGTGAACTCCCGCACTCCACCAGACTACCCCGGCCGGCTCTCAATCGCGCGGATAGTTCTGCGGGAAACTCTTACGTTCTGCACGCTCGGTGGCAGCCTCGTGGGGGTCGGCTGCCCAGACTGAACAAACGTTCATGGCACATTCATGGCACATCCGCCTCCATCCAGGCCCGTCCGGTCGAGTCGCGCTTTGCCTCTGACCAGCACAAACGACAAGGGTGGACTTCTCTGGACCCCCCTGATCAGACTTCGGGACGCTGAGGTCGCGGGTTCAAGTCCCGCCGTCCCGAGTGGAAGTGCAGGTCAGGGGCCATTTCTGGTGGCCCCTGACTCGCGTTCAGAGGCCTCGGAAGGGGCGACAGACCACAAAAAGACCACAGCCGTAGCGGCGACTCGCGGTGAGCAAGGAGGCTCAGCGGTCTCTGTCGGCCACGTGACGTTGTGAGTCTCGGTTGCACCGCTCCCCAAGATCACGGTTCCTCGAACGATCCGGCTCGACCAGATTCGAAGAGGGCGATGGAGTGTGCCGTCTTCCCGTCGATAGCCAAGTCCGCCAAGATCTCGCCGATCACGGGGACGTACCTGAAGGCGTGCCCCGAGCAGCCGGCGGCGACGACCACCTCCGGGTGCCGGGGATGGATGGCCAGGACGAAATGGTGGTCGGGTGTGTTGGTCCACATGCACACGGTGGCCCGGACCACCGGGCCCAGACGAACACTCAGGCGAGGACGGAGCAGGGCCGCGACCTCTTCCACCTCGACGGTGGTCACGACGCGGTCGAGGGTCTCAGCGGTGCAGGGCTGCTCGCACACGCGGCTCAGCTTCACGCCGCCCTCCGGTCCGTCGATAGCGGGAGAACCGTAGAGGAACCCGGAGAACCCCAGGCGTCCACCGCTACCCACGTCCCACAGCCAGAAGGGGTGCCGGTCGGGCAGGAAGGGCGTGACGCCGCCCTCAGGTTGGAACCAGGTCTGGACCAGGCGTTGCGGGGCGAACGGCACCCCGACGTCTCCGAGCAGCGAGGGAGCCCATGCTCCGGGGCAGATCACGAGGCGTTCAGCCCGATAGGTGCCCGTGCCGGTGACGACTGTGACGCCTTCACCCGAGGCTGCAGACCAGCCCGTCACCGGCTCGACGAAATGAAGGTCGGCTCCGATGGCCTCGGCGAGGCGCAGGTGGGCGGCGACGGCGAGCTCGGGGCGGAGAACTCCCGCCGAGGGTTCGAAGAACGCGACCGTGTCGTCCCCGGGGGCGAGCGTCGGGAAGCGGCGGCGGATCTCCGCTGCCGCCAGGAACTCATGGGTGACGTCCGATTCGATGGCCGCGGCCCGAGCGCCCGTGAGCATCGTGCATTCGGGGGACCCGAGCAGCAGCCCGCCGGTGGCCAGCAACAACGCATCTCCCGAGTTGTGCTCGAGCTCCCGCCACAGTTCGTAGGCGCGCCGCACCAGCGGGACGTAAGCCGGGTCCTCGAAGCAGACCTGGCGAATCAGGCGCGAGCCGCCATGGCTGGAGCCCTGGTTGTGTGCCGGGTCGAACCGTTCGAGCCCTAGGACGCGCTGGCCACGCCGGGCCAGGTGGTAGGCGGCGGCACTGCCCATGCCGCCAAGCCCGACGACGATGACGTCGTAGGCTCGACCGTGGGGGGTCATGCGGCGCTCCCGCCGCCGCCAGCCACATCAACCATTCGTGGCATGGGATGCTGCCGCTCGCCGAACGAAAGAATCACGCTCCTCACGGTAGGGGGGCGGCGCTGGGTTCTTCGTTGCCCTGAGCGGCAGACGGTCCGTCAGCCTCGTGACACTCGAGGACGGCGACGGCGCCGGCGCGGTTTGGCATCGGTCGAGACCCGTCGTCTCTGGCCGAGTCGCTTCGCCTCTCTCACCCAGCGTCGGGGGTGGTTCCGCCGCCCTGATCTCGCGTCCGCTCGACGAAGCGTTCGACCGCCGCGACCACATGCTCGGCTCCTCGGAGCATTTCTTGGGCTACCTCCGGCCCGGGCCGATCCCGGGCGTAGTCGACGCGGATTCGCCACTCTTCGAGTCGACGAAAGAGACGGCCCGCCTCCGGGTCATCGAGGGCGCCTCCAGCCTGGGCGATGACGCCGAACTGCCTGTGCGTCCCGGCGTGGGTCTTGGGTATCTCCCCGACGACCGCCAACGCTTCTTGCACGGCGTAGAAGGCCGCGTAGTAGGCCCTCGAGCACGCCAGGTCGGTGTCGCCCTCGACGATGAGCCGGGCGACCCGTTCGAGCTCCCGTCTGGCGGCCTCGATCCCTTCCGGGTGGTCACCAGGTGACGTCGCGACCCTCCTGGCGAGCCCGGACCAGGTACGGCTTGTCGCTCTGTGTGAGTTCGGCGTCGGTCACGGGGTAGGGGGAAATGGCTCGCCCGGACGACAGCACCCGCTCCCAGGTCAGGTCGAGCAGGCGGTCGAACTCCTTCCACTCGTCATCGACGCGGTCGAGGACCACAAGGAGGTCGACGTCGGAGTCCTCGTCGGCCTCGCCTCGGGCGAAGGACCCGAACAGCACCACTCGCCGGAGACGGTCGCGGTAGAAGGCGGCCAAGTCGGCGGCCACCGCTCGGGCCACCTCCACACCGTCGGCTGGCGCCGGTGCCTCCTCGATGGCGCGACGGGCGGCTTCGATCAGCGCTGTTCCGCCGCTTCCCGGGTCCACGTCCTTCACGCTTCCAGCGTAGGTGGTCACCGCCCCGAACCCTTCGTTTTGACACCCTAACTGACACCCACAGGGATGGACGCAGGGTGATCTCAGCGGACAAGAGCGGACGACACACCCCGTCTGACCAGCACTTATGGACGTCAGCGGACCCACGCGGAGTGGCCGAATTGGTTTAGGAAACCGATGCTCTATCCCCTGAGCTACGGGGGCTTGGGTAGTGAACGGGCTGGTCAGGCCCTATGTCTAGCTAACCGGCTGACTTCGTCAGGAACAGTTTGACAGCCAAGCTGACAGCCTAACTCTGGGGGAGGTCGTCAATGGTCCTCGCCGCTTCTCGGTGCATGGTCGGCGTCAGGCTCTCCTTGTGGCGAACGGTTGGTCTGCGTGGTTGGGCCGGCCGGTTCGGGCAAGACCCGGATGCTCCGCGCCGCTCGAGACGCCTGGGCCGCGGAGGGCACACCACTCCGGGGGCTGGCGGTGTCGGCCGTCGCCGCTGGTGTCCTCGCCGAAGAGGCCGGGATCCCGGCCGATACGGTGGCCAAGTTCCTCCATGAGGCGCGGCGCAACGGCGACTCGTCCGGTGGGCTCCAGCCCGGTGAGGTGGTGGTCGTCGATGAGGCCGCCATGGTCGCCACCGCCGATCTGGCGGCGTTGGTCGACGCCGTCGGGGCGGCCGACGCCAAGCTGGTGCTCGCCGGGGACCACCGTCAGCTCGCGTCGAAGCCGGCGGGCTCTTCCGGCTCCTGGTCGCCGACAGCCGTGCCGCCGAGCTCCAGGACGTCCGCCGTTTCATCCACCCCTGGGAGGCGAAGGCCAGCCTGGCGCTGCGTGACGGTGACGACTGCCTGCTCTCCGACTACGAGGCTCACGGCCGGATCAGCGGCGGCAGCCGCGAGGACATGATCGACGACGCCTTCTCGACCTGGTGCACCGCCAGGGCCGCGGGTGAATCGATCGTGGTCATGGCCCCGGATCACGCCACCGTCGATTCCCTGGCCCTGCGGGCCCGGGCCGAACGCGTTGCCGCCGGCGAAGTGGAACCGGCCGGGCTGGCCCTCGGCGCCCAGGTCGTCGGCCGGGGCGACGAGATCGTCACCACCCGCAACGACCGCCGACTCATCACCACCGGCGGGCTGTGGGTCCGCAACGGCGACCGCTGGCACGTCGATACCCGCCGTGACGACGGCGCCCTGGTCGTGTCCCACCTCGACGGCCACGGCCGGGTCCTCCTCCCCGCCGACTACGCCGCCGAAAACGTCGCCCTGGCCTATGCCGTCACCGTCCACAAGGCAGAAGGGATCACCGTCGATCGGGTCGTCCCCCTCGCCGACGCCGCCACCAGCGCCGAGCACCTCTACGTAGGGATGACCCGGGGCCGCGCCGAGAACCGGGTCTGTGTCGTCACCGACGCCGCCACCGGCCGCTCGAACCCGTCGAGGTCCTGGCCGAGGCCCTGCGCCGGTCATCCGCCGAACGCTCAGCGACTGAAACCCTCCGCGACGAACTCGACCGGGGCGAAGATCCCGCCACCCTCCGCCGGCTCTGGAACAGGCCCGCAACCACATCGAAACCGGCGCCGGCCCCGACCGACGCCCCGAACTCCGCCGCCTGCAACGGCTCCGCTCCGAGCTCCCGGCCATGGGCGACATCGTCGCCGCAAACCAGCGAGACGTCGAGCGGCTCGACCGCCGCATCGCCCGCACCCGCCAAGACCTCACCACGGCCCAAGCCGAGATCGAGGAACTCACCCGTCGCCGCTGGTTCCGCCGGCCCGACCACGATGCCATCGCCCGGACCGACCACCGCATCGATGCCGACCAGCGTCAGCTGCAACGACTCCACAACGAACGATCGACCGCTGTACGTCAGCTGGAGCACAACCGTCCCCGGCACAACGACGCTGAGCGTGGTGTCGCCCGCATCCCGAGGTCGAGACCGCCGTCGCCCATCGCCGCCAATGGCTCCTCAGCCACCCCGCCGAACTCGAATGGGAACACGACCTCGCGACCCGTTTGGAGCAGACCGGCCGCGGCAAGCCCGGGCGGGAGCCGGGCCAGCCAGACGACCGCGAGGTCGAACTCGGCATTGACCTCCGGACCATCGATCTCTCCCCCCGCCACCCACAGACCAGCCTCGAGCGCCACCTCTGGGAGACCATAGGCATCCACAGAGCCTTCGCCGACCCCGACATCGCCACCCCGCCCCTACCCGGACGAGGTATCGACGGGCCCGACCTGGGCCGGTAGAGCCGCCCGGGATGAGCACACATGCCGAACCAAGGCGCCGGTACCGACCAGCCCCTGACGGACCGGGCGGCGCGGTCCGCTCCGCTTCCCGCGCCGCATGGCCATGGTGCCGACGGGCGACGTCGGCCTATCTCCACAGCAGCTGCATTCGCCCTGATCGCGGCTCTGATCGCGGCTCCCCGTGATCGCGGCTCGGCCTGTTCAAACCTTCTCTACTACGTCGAGTCCGGGTAGGGCAGCCAGGTAGGCCGCTCCACGCTCTTGAGGGTGGCGCCGCGGTAAAGCTCGGACCGGGGGTCCTTGCCGTGCCCCCGTTGAACATCAGCACGGCGCCTTCCGGCCCTGTCTGGATCGAACTGGCGCATCGGACTTGGGGAAGGACCGCGCTCTACCACTGAGCTACACCCGCAACGTGAATTGACGACACCCAACCCGCCAGGGAGCGGGGAGTTCAGCCCCGCAGCAGCTCCGGCGTGACGTGAACGGTGTGCTCATGACCACCCACACCTGGAAGGCCACCTTCGTTCCGGTAGTCGCCCCCCGACCGAGCGAAGACAGCTGATCGGACGCGACGCAGGATCAGGAGGCGAGGAGGGCGGCGGCGAGGTCGCGGTGCCGGGGCATGCGCATGTCCCCGTAGTCATGGATCCCCGCCTGGAGGAGCTGCTCCGCTTGGTTGCGGTCACCGGGGCGGTTGCGCTCGAGAAGCGTGGCGGCGCACCAGCGCTGGGTGTGGGCCTTCTCGGGGCGGTGGGGGAGCTCGGTGGCCTGCCTGAGGGCGAGGTCGAAGTGGGATTCGGCCTCGTCGTGGCGTCCTGCGGCCGTTGCCGCCATACCGGCCGCCCGCTGGAACAGCCGGCCGTCGAAGAGGCCGGCCGAGAGGCAACCGGTGCGGTCGATTCCCTCCAGCACCAAGTCATAGAGACCGGCGGCGCCCTGACGATCACCAAGGACCATGGGAAACGAGTTACGGCTCGCGCCCGAGCGCCCGGAGTGGGATCATGGTGGCCATGCCGAGCGAACTCCTGGACCTGATCTCCGTCGACCCGGCCGTGTGCCACGGCCAGGCTTGCATCGCCGGTACTCGCATCCCGGTCAGCGTGGTGCTCGACTGCCTGGCGGCGGGGATGACCGAGGAAGAGATCCGGGTCCAGTACCCGACCCTTCCCGACGGAGCGGTGCGGGCGGCGGTGGCCTACGGGGCGCTGCTCGCCCGGGAGGAGCTCCTTCCTCTCGAGCCCTCGGAGGGGTGAAGCTCAAGCTCGACGAGAACATGCCTGCCGACGCCAAGGCGTTGGCGGAGTCGTTCGGGCACGACGCCGAGACCGTCGAGGACGAGGGGATGGGCGGCGCCGCCGACGAAAGGGTCGTCAGCGCGGCGGGCCGGGAAGACCGGTTCCTGATCACCCTCGACCGGGGGGATGGGCGACATCCGCCGGCACCC
>JBOGFE010000269.1:0-4918 GCA_050741935.1 Acidimicrobiia bacterium
GCCTCGGCCTGCTGCACGTAGCGGTCCGCGATGGCCACCGACTTCACAGCGATGACGAGCAGGAGGGCGAGCACGGCGATGCTGAAGACGCCGAACTCCGCAGCGCTGACGAGGCCGACCACGACCAGGGTCTTGACCAGGTTGAGGGCGCCGGCGATGGTGACGTCGTCGAGGCCCAGGCCGGCCAGGATGCGGGCCACCGACAGCGGGTGGCTGATGTAGGGGTCGCCGGAGCGGCGGACCTGGTCCTGGTGGGCGTTGCGGGCCAGCTCGAAGGCCCGCTCGATGCGCGAGGTCTCGCCCTTGGGATGGCGCTCCAGGTAGGTGGCCAGCAGCGGGGCGACCTCGGAGTTCACCTGATGCCGGCGCCAGGGCAGGACGCCGCGGCGCCCTTCCGTCCGAAGATCGATGCGCCGGTCGACCGTGCTCATGGGGCCGTCACTCGTAGGTGAGCAGCGAGTGCAGCTCGCGCCCCTCCAGCTTGCGCCGGCCCTCGAGGAAGCCCAGCTCGATGACGAAGGCCAGGCCGACCACGGTGCCCCCCAGGCGCTCGACCAGGCCGGCGGTGGCCGAGGCCGTCCCGCCGGTGGCCAGCACGTCGTCCACGATCAGCACCCGCTCGCCGGCGGCCAGGCTGTCAGCGTGGATCTCGAGGGTGCCGGAGCCGTACTCCAGGGCGTACTCGGCGGCCTCGATCCGCCACGGCAGCTTGCCCGGCTTGCGCACCGGGATGAGGCCGGCCGACAGGCGGTGGGCGACGGGGGCGGCGAAGATGAAGCCTCGGGCCTCGATCCCCACCACCTTGTCGACGTGATGGCCGACGAAGGGCTCCACCAGGGCGTCGAGCACAACGGCGAACGCTCCCGGGTCGGCCAGCAGCGGGGTCAGGTCCTTGAACACCACGCCGCGCTGGGGGAAGTCGGGAACGTCCCGGATCAGGTCCTTGAGCGCGGCGGCATCCACAGAACCAGAGTACCGGGCCGTCCACCCGGCGACGTTTCCCCCTAGCGACGTTTGCGGCGCTGCTGGCGGGGCCGGGGGGGCGGGCCGGGACGGCGGGGGGAGGGCGGGGCCGGCGCCCCCACCGGGGCGGGTTCGTCGCTGCCGTCCGGCTGGGAGTCGAGCATGCTCGGGCTCTCGGTCGCCCCCAGGGCGTCACCCCGGCCGGCCAGGCGCTGGCGGAGGGCGACGTAGCGCGGCTCGCGCTCCTTCATGACCGCCAGCAGGGGCGTGGCGGTGAAGATCGACGAGTAGGCACCGGTGAGCAGCCCCACGGTGAGCGCCAGGGAGAAGTCCCGGATGGTGAGGGCGCCGAAGAGGTAGGAGCCCACGACGAGGAGGGAGAACACCGGCAGGGAGGCGACGATGGAGGTGTTGAGCGAACGCATCAGCACCTCGTTCATGGAACGGTTGACCATGTCGGAGTAGGTCTCCCGGCCGCCCGCGGTCAGGGTCTCGCCGTTCTCCTTGACCTTGTCGAACACGACGACGGTGTCGTAGAGCGAGAACCCGAGGATGGTGAGGAAGGCGATGACGGTGGCCGGCGTCACTTCGAAGCCGGTGACGGCGTAGGCGCCCACGGTGATGAAGATGTCGTGGACCACGGCGGCGAGGGCGGCGACGGCCATCTTCGGCTCGAAGCGCAGCGAGAGGTAGATGGCGATGGCGATGAAGAAGAAGACGAGCGCCCGGATCGCCTTGCTCGACACCTCCGAGCCCCAGGTGGGGCCGACGTCGGTGATGCTGACGTCGTCGGCGTCGACCCCGCCGTAGTCGGCGAGGACCTGCTGGATCTTCTCCTGCTCCTCCTTGGAGGCCCGTTCGGCCTGGATCCGCACCGACTCGTTGCCGCCGGTGCGCAGGATGGCCACCTCGGCTTCGGGCAGGCCGTTGGCCGACATCAGGTCCCGCACGGCGCCGGTCGAGGCCTTGCCGTTCTCGATGGGCGCCTGCCAGGCGGTGCCGCCCTCGAAGTCGATGCCGAAGTTGAGGCCGCCGATGAGGAGGAAGAGCGCACCGATGCCGATGGCCACCCCCGAGGCGGTGAACCACAGCCGCTTGCGGCCGATGAAGTCGTAGTTGGTCCGCTCGTGGAGGATGTCGGAGATCTGGTCCCTGAAGCTCACGCCGTCGCCCCTTTGGCGTCGAGGCCGGAGGCCACGCCGAGCCAGCCGGCCCCGGCGAACCTCGGGCTGCGCCCGATGATGGAGACCAGCGGGTGCATGAAGAAGTAGGCCACCAGGATGTCGAGGACGGTGGAGAGGCCGAGGAAGAAGGCGAAGCCCCGCACCGAGCCCACCGCCAGGAAGTACAGGAGGGCGGCGCCGATGAGCGAGACCAGGTCGGCGGCCAGGATCGTGCGGAAGGAACGGGCGAACCCGCGGTCGAGCGACGACCGGATGGTCTTGCCCGATCGGACCTCGTCTTTCAGTCGCTCGAAGTAGACGACGTAGGAGTCGACGGTGATGCCGACCGACACGATGATGCCGGTGACCCCGGCCAGGGTGAGCGTGAGCCCGATCGCCTGGGACAGCCACGACGTCATGACGTAGAGCGCGCCGGCGGCGAGGGCCAGGCCGGCCCAGATGACGATGCCCAGCAGCCGGTAGTACAGGAGCATGTAGAGCATGACCAGGCCGAGGCCGAAGAGGCCGGCAGCCACGCCCGAACGCAGCTGGTCACGGCCCAGCGTCGGGGAGATGGCCTGGACCTGGCGCTCCTCCAGCTCGACGGGCAGGGCGCCGTAGCGCAGCACGAGGGCCAGGTCGCGGGCCTCCGCCTCGGTGAAGCTTCCCGAGATCTCGGCCTGGCGGTTCTCGAAGCGCTGGGCGTTGATGGTCGGCGCCGACTGGACGACCCCGTCGAGGACGATGGCCACCTGGCGCTGGAAGTACTTGGCCGCCAGCTCGTTGAACCTGTCGCCGCCCGACTTGGTGAAGGTGACGGCCACGACCCAGGTGCTGCGGAAGTCGGCCTTGGCCGTCTGGACCGCCTCGCCCGTCAGCTCGGCGGGACCGAGGCACAGCCGGACCCCCTTGTTCAGCTCGTCGCCTTCCCGGTAGGGAACCACGACGATGGCATTGGGGTCATCGACCGTCGAGGTCTTGGTGGGGCAGACGGGTGGTACCGCCTCCGGGGGCGCCGTGACGGGCGGGGTGGCGGGAGCGGTGGTGGTCGTGGCTGCCTGACCGGCCGTCACCGTGCCCCGCTGGACGGTGGTGCTGGTCGACCCGCCGGCGGCCGTGGTCGTGGTCGACCCGCCGGCGGCGGTCGTCGTGGTCGCCCCCGGGGCCGTCGTCGTGGTGGTGGCCGCCGCCCCCTCGGGCGGGATGGTCTGGAGGACCGGCCGGAAGCGGAGCTCGGCGGTGGTACCCACCAGCTCACGGGCCTTCTCCTGGTTCTCCACGCCGGGAAGGTCGATGACGATGTTCTCGCCCTGGAGGGCGACGTCGGGCTCGGCCACGCCGAGGGCGTCGACCCGGTTGCGGATGATCTCCACCGCCTTGGTCAGAGCGTCGGCCTTGGGCTCCTTGGTGGGAGCGAGAACCACGGAGATGCCGCCCTGGAGGTCGAGGCCGAGCTCGGGCGAGGTGCTGGAGACCACCACGACGCCCAGCGGCACCACCACCACCAGGATGCTGAGAATGAGGCGGATGACGTGCTGACGCAACTTACAGACCCTCGACTTTCCGGGAAATGGCGGTGCGGGCGACCCGCAGGGAGGTGCCGGGTGCGACCTCCAGGTCGACGACCTCGGCCTCCAGACTCTGGATCCGCCCGAAGATCCCGCCCATGGTCATGACCTCGTCACCCACGGCCAGACTGGCCGTGAGGCGCTGGTGGGCGGCCACCTGTCGGCGCTGCGGACGGATGAGCAGCGCGTAGAAGGCGCCCAGCATGACGACGAGCCACAAAGGGGCGAGTGCATCCACGGCGAGGTCGGGGGCTCCGGAGTCTCAAAAGTCGAGATGCTACCGCTTCCGATCGCGGGGCCCGGTTCAGGCCGGCCGCGTTTACTCCAGGTCGAACAGATTGGCCCCGGGTGCCGAGCCTCCGGGAATGGCCGGGACTTCCAGGCCGACGTGGGCGAAGGCGGCGGCGGTGGCCACCCGGCCCCGGGGCGTCCGCTGGAGGAAGCCCTCCTGGAGGAGGAAGGGCTCGTAGACGTCCTCCACCGTCTCGGGCTCCTCCCCCACCGACACGGCCAGGGTCGACAGCCCCACCGGGGCGCCGGCGAAGGTGCGGCACAGGGCGGAGAGGATGGCCCGGTCGACCTTGTCCAGGCCCCGCTCGTCGACCTCGAAGACGGCAAGGGCGGCGGCGGCCACCGGGCCGGTGACCGACCCGTTGCCCTTCACCTCGGCGTAATCACGCACGCGGCGCAGCAGGCGGTTGGCGATGCGGGGGGTGCCCCGGGCCCGCCGGGCGATCTCGGCGGCGCCCTCGCCGTCGATGTCGACGCCGAGGATGCGGCCCGCCCGCTCCACGATGGCCTCGAGGTCGGGGGCGCTGTAGTAGTCGAGGCGGGCCACGAACCCGAACCGGTCCCGCAGCGGCCCGGTCACCAGCCCGGTGCGGGTGGTCGCCCCCACCAGGGTGAAGCGGGGCAGGTCGAGGCGGATGGAGCGGGCCGAGGGGCCCTTGCCGATCACGATGTCGAGGGCGAAGTCCTCCATGGCCGGGTAGAGGACCTCCTCCACCACCCGGTGGAGCCGGTGGATCTCGTCGATGAAGAGGACGTCGCCCTCGTCGAGGTTGGTGAGGATGGCGGCCAGGTCGCCCGAGCGCTCCAGCGCCGGCCCGCTGGTGATGCGGAAGGCGACCCCCATCTCGGCGGCCACGATTCCGGCCATGGTGGTCTTGCCCAGCCCCGGGGGCCCGGCCAGGAGCACGTGGTCGGCGGCCTGGCCCCGGGCCC
>JBOGFE010000270.1:0-4103 GCA_050741935.1 Acidimicrobiia bacterium
CTGTCCAAGGTGGAGGCGGGCAAGCTCGACGTGGCCATGGCCCCGGTGCGGATCTCGGATCTGTGCTCCGAGCTGTCCCAGACCTTCCGGCCCATCGCCGACCAGGCGTCGCTCGAGTTCTCCCTCGACCTGGCCGACGAGCTGCCCGACACCCTCACCACCGACGGCCACCGGGTCCAGCAGATCCTGAAGAACCTGCTCTCCAACGCCTTCAAGTTCACCGAGGAAGGTTCGGTGACCCTGCGGGTGGAGAAGGCGCCGAGCGGCACCCGCTTCTTCAACCACGTCCTGGAAGGCACCCCGGACGTGATCGCCTTCTCGGTGTGCGACACCGGGATCGGGATCGAGTCGGACAAGCTCCTCGTGATCTTCGAGGCCTTCCAGCAGGCGGAGGGCACCACCACCCGGCGCTACGGCGGGACCGGGCTCGGCCTGTCCATCAGCCGGGAGATCGCCCGCCTGCTCGGCGGCGAGATCCAGGTGGTGAGCGAGCCGGGCAAGGGCTCGACCTTCACCCTGCTGCTGCCCGCCCTGGGGAGCCACCACCCCCAGAGGGTGACGGCGGTGTCGCCGGCCCCCTCCACCCCGGGGGAGACCCTGGTGGTGGACGAGGCGATCGACGCCGGCGCCTACCCGTCGCTGGCCGGCAGCCGCATCGTCATCGTGGACGACGACGTCCGCAACGTCTACGCCCTCACCAGTGCCCTGGAGGACCGGGGGGTGGAGGTGCTGACGGCCGAGGACGGGCGCCAGGGCATCGCCCTGCTGCAGAAGACGCCCGGCGTCGACCTGGTGCTGATGGACATCATGATGCCGGAGATGGACGGTTACGAGACCACCCGGGCCATCCGCAAGATGGCCGGCTTCAAGGACCTGCCCATCATCGCCCTCACGGCCAAGGCGATGCGGGGCGACCGGGAGAAGAGCCTGGCCGCGGGGGCGTCGGACTACATCACCAAGCCGGTGGAGATCAACCAGCTCCTGGCCCTGATGCGGCTTTGGCTCGAGCGGTGAGGGTCGTCTGGCCTTGACCGGCGCGGTTGGAGCCCCCCGGGTCCTGCTGGTCGACGACCGGCCCGACAACCTGCTGGCGCTGCGCGCCGTCCTCGAGCCGCTCGACTTCGAGCTGGTGGAGGCAACGTCGGGCGAGGAGGCGCTGCGCCAGCTCCTCGGCCCCGGGACCGGCGGTGACCACCCGGACAAGGAGTTCGCCGTCATCGTCCTCGACGTGCAGATGCCGGGCATGGACGGGTTCGAGACCGCCCGGCTGATCAAGGGCCGGGAGCGGACCCGCCATGTCCCCATCATCTTCCTCACCGCCATCTCGGGCGAGCCCGAGCACTACCAGCGGGGCTACGAGACCGGCGCCGTCGACTACGTGTACAAGCCCTTCGAGCCCGAGATCCTGCGGGCCAAGGTGGCCGTGCTGGCCGAGCTGTGGTCCCGGGGGGCGACCATCGAGCACCAGCGGGCCGAGCTGGCCGAGCGCCTGGTGGACCTGAACCGGGCCAACCAGGCCCTGGCCCGTCAGGCCACGGAGCTGGAACGGTCCAACACCGCCCTGGAACGCTTCGCCGCCGTGGCCGGCAACGAGGTGCGCGAGCCCCTGCATTCCGTGGCCGGGCTCCTCGACCTGCTCGACCACCGTCATGGGGACTCGCTGGGGGACGAAGCCCGCCTGCTCGTGGAACGGGCGGCGGCGGGCACGGCGCGGGCCGGGGAGGTGGTGGAGGTCCTCCTCGACTACGCCCGGGCCGCCACCGGGGAGCTGGAGCGCCGGCCCGTGGCCCTGGGCGAGGTCGTGGCCGAGGCGGCCGTCGAGCTGCGGTCGGCGGTGGAGGCCGCCGGGGGGAAGATCCTGGCCGACGAGCTGCCCCAGGTGGAAGGCGACCGCCGGTCACTGGTGCGGCTGTTCGTCAACCTCTTCGACAACTCGGTCCGGCACCGGGGCCCGGCGGCTCCCGAGGTCCAGATCACGGCCGTCGCCGCCGGGGAGGGCTGGCGGGTGACGGTGGCCGACAACGGGCCCGGGGTGGACCCGGCCCTGCTCCCCCGCCTCTTCACGGTCTGGGGCCCGGGACTGGGCCTGGCCATGTGCCGGCGCATCGTGGAGCGCCACGGAGGGACCATCTGGGCCGAGTCGGGCGTGATGGGGGGCACCGCCGTCCACTTCGAGCTGCCCGGCGTACCGGCGGCGCCCGAGGTGCCCGCAGGTCAGCCGTGAGCCAGCGCGTCCTCGTCGTCGACCACGACCCGGACTACCGGCTGGTGGTGCGCCTGGCCCTGGAGCACAACTCGGCGTTCACCGTGGTGGGCGAGGCCGGCGACGGGCGGGAGGCGGCCGAGTCGGCCACGACGCTGGCCCCCGATCTGGTGCTCCTGGACTGCTCGTCCCCCGACGCCTTCGACGGGCTCGCCCTGCTGCGGGCCCGGAGCCCGCAGGCCCGGGTGGTGCTCGTCTCCGGTCACGACCCGGCCGACCTGGGCCTGGCCAGCCGGGCCGCGGGGGCGCTCGGCTTCCTGAGCAAGGCCACGCCGGCCCGGCGCCTGGGTCCGGAGCTCGAAGCCCTGCTGGGTCTGGTGGAGGCCGTCCAGGCCGTGCTGGAGGCGTCGACCCGCCTCACCCGGGACCCGCAGAGCGCCCGCGCCGCCCGGCGCTTCGTGCGCGACACCCTCGCCCGGGCGGACTCCGAGGAGCTGGAGGAGACCGTCACCCTGCTCGTCTCGGAGCTGGTCACCAACGCCGTGGTCCACGGCGGGAGCGACGTCGAGGTGCTGGTGCGCCTCCTGCCCGGTTCCGTCCGGGTGGAGGTGCGGGACTCCTCGGACGACGGGCTGGCGCCCCGGGAGGCGCGCGACGAGGACGTCTCGGGCCGGGGCCTGGCCCTGGTGGACACGCTGGCCCGGCGCTGGGGGGTCGATCCGGTGCCCGGCGGTGGCAAGACGGTGTGGTTCGAACTCGGGCGCTGACCCCGGCGGCGAGATGTAACAGGCCGTGGCGCCCGGCAGACTGTCCCCTCGCGAGAGGGGGGCCCATGGACGAGAATGCCGCGCCGGAGCCGACGGAATGGGTTCGGATCGACCCGGGAGGGCTGGTCGAAGGCCGGGTGACGACGGTGGTGGCCGCCGGGCGGGCGTTGTGCGTGACCCGCACCGCCGGCGGCTACGGCGTGCTCGACAACCGCTGCCCCCACCAGGGCGGGCCCCTGGGCGACGGCCAGATCGAGAACGGCTACCTGATCTGCCCGTGGCACGCCTACGAGTACGACCCGGTCTCGGGCAAGCCCCCGCCGGGGTTCTCCGACGCCGCCACCGGCTACGAGGTGGCCGAGCGCGACGACGGCCTGTGGGTGCGCCTCCCGGTGGAGGAGGAACGCATCTCGCTCATGGACCAGATGGTCGAGGTGCTCTGCGACTGGGGCCTCGAGGCCGTCTTCGGCATGGTCGGCCACTCCAACCTGGGCCTGGCCGACGCCCTGCGCAAGGCCGCCGCCGCCGGGCGGTTGACCTACGTCGGCATCCGCCACGAAGGGGCCGCCGCCTTCGCCGCCTCCGGCTACGCCAAGCTCACCGGCCGGCCCGCCGCCTGCTTCTCCATCGCCGGGCCGGGGGCCACCAACCTCCTCACCGGCCTGTGGGACGCCAAGGTCGACCGGGTGCCGTTGGTGGCGCTCACCGGCCAGGTCCAGACCCAGGTGCTGGGCCCGGGGGCGTTCCAGGAGGTCCCGCTGGCCGAGGCCTTCTCCGCCGTGTCGGAGTGGAGCCAGACGGTGCTCGTCCCCGACAACGCCACCGAGCTGGCCGCCCTGGCCATGAAGCACGCCCTCGTGCAGCGCGACGTGGCCCACCTGATCTTCCCCGACGAGGTCCAGGACCTCCCCGCCTTCGACAAGCCCGTGGCCCGCCCCCGGGCCGGCCGGGTGGCTGATGACGGCATCGCCCCGCCCGAGGCCGAGCTGGCCCGGGCCGTCGAGCTCCTCTCCGCCGCCAAGCGCCCGGTGATCGTCTGCGGCAACGGCGCCCGCCCCTTCCGGGACGAGATCCTGGCCTTCGCCGGCCGCTTCGACACCCCGGTCGTCACCACGTTCAAGGGCAAGGGGATC
>JBOGFE010000271.1:0-10286 GCA_050741935.1 Acidimicrobiia bacterium
CGCGGAGAGCTCAGGGGCCGGACTCCGGGTTCAGCAGCGCTTCGATCCGGGGATGGAAGCCGATCTGGCGGGCGGCGTAGCGGTAGCCCGCCAGCAGCTCCCGGACCTGTGCCGCCAGGTCGGTGTCCAGGCTGTCTACCGGGTCCGACGGGGAGTCGAAACCCCCGACCGGCCCGCGCAGGGCACGTCCGTCACCGTCGGGCGGGAGGTTGAACAGGTACTCCGCCTCAGGAGTGTGCACCGCCAGCAGCACCTCGTGGCGCTGTACGGAGGGCAGGGCCATGCTGGCGGCCACCCGGGGCCCGAACTCCTTCCAGGCCAGTAGGTCGCGGCCTCCGGGCGCGAGGTCGACGGCCCTGCTGCTCGAGTGGGCTGCCAGCGTGTGGACCAGGTCCCGGGTGTCCACCACCGCGGGCACCCGTCCAGGCTCGACGCCGGGGCCCAGCATCAGCAGCGGCACCCGGGTGGCCGGCGGGTTGGCATGGTACCCGTATCCGAGCCGTCCCTCCCGCAGGCTCGTTCCGTGATCGGCAGTCACGATCACCAGCGCGTCCTCCAGCGCGCCCGAGGATCGGAGCCGGGCGAGCATCTCGCGGAGCTGTGTGCCCCAGAACTCGAGCCGGTCGTGGTACAGCCGCCGGAGCTGCTCCAGCCCGGTGGCGTGCTCAGGTAGATACTCCTTGTCGTGCTCTTCGGCGTACCTGTTCAGCTTGTCCACCGCGCGGGCGGACGGATCGCCCAGCTTGTCGGCCGAGGCGGGGGCGCTGAAGCCGTGGACGATCAGCAGTGCGTTCCCACCCTGGGACCGCATCCGGCGGAACTCGTCGGGCACCACCGTGCTGATCAGTTCCGCCTCCTCCTCCGGATCGTCCAGGGGGTCGAGCAGCCACGGAACCCCTCGCTTCAGGCCGCTGCGGGTGTCGTCCAGGGCGGCAAAGAGGTGGTAGTCCAGACCGAGGAACCGGGCCAGGCCCCGATAGCGCGCCGACAGCAGCTGCGAGCGGAAGCCGGAGTAGGTGGTAAGGCGGTTCGTCTCCGGAACCGCGTTCTGATGTGACACCACGTACCGGACGGCCGTCCCGTGCCCCTGGAGTGCACCCAGGAGGTTCTCGGACTGCGTCAGGACCGGACGGGAGGGATCCGCCTCGGCCGCCAGTTCTCCGGTGTACAGCTCGCGAAAGAAGGCGGAGGTGTAAACGTGGTTGGTGTACGCCCGATCGAACACCAGCGCCTCGTCCGCCAGCCGGTCGAAGGCGGTGCGGGATTCCGCCGCGTTGTAGGTGTTGAGCAGCTCAGTGGGGAACCCGTCCACGATCACGAGCAGCACGGCGCGCCCGGGATGGGACGCGCCGCTGTGTCGCATGTGGCTCGACACCAGCCCGACCACCACGACGGAGACGCCGAGCGCGGTGGTGACCTGGGCCAGGCGGCTGGCCCGGCCGAACATCGGGGAGTCGGGGGCGACCCGTCGCAGGGCGAGGCCGCCCAGGCCGCTCACCGCCGCCAGCAGGAGCAGCCACTGGGCATCTGAGAGCCTGGCGGTGAACCGGCTCGTCAACGAGACGACCAGCGCCACCCCGAGGACCAGGACGAGGATGCGCCCCGGCGCGGGGGTGCGCCGCGGCCGGATCCGTCGCAGCCCGGCGTCGATCAGCGCTCCGGCGGCCCAGAGGGCGACGGCGCCCAACGTGGCCAGGGCGGAGAGGACGTAGAGGACCGTCAGGGCACCGCTGTGGAAGGCCAGCTTGTCCCCGCCCACGGAGAACAGCCCGTAGATGAGGACCACCGAGCAGGTCCATGCCCGCACGAAGCGACTGAGCCCCCCCTTGGCCACAGGGCGCAACGATGCCATGTCAGCGGGCGGGCCGGTAGACCCCGAACTCCTCCCGGAGCACGTCGCTCACCTCGCCCAGGGTGGCCAGGCGCCGAAGGGCCTCCTTCATGGGCACGAGCAGGTTCTGGGTGCCCCGGGCGGCGGAGCGGACGTCTTCGAGGGCGGCCTTGACCGCCGGGTCGTCGCGCCGGGCCCGCAGGTCACGGAGACGCTCGGCCTGGCCCCGCTCCAGGGCCGGGTCGACGGACAGGATGTCCTCGGCCACGGCGTCACCGCCGGCGAAGCGGTTCACGCCGACGATCACCTTGTCGCCGTCGTCGACGGCCTTGGTCCACAGATAGGCCGCCTTCTCGATCTCTTCCTGCATGAACCCGGCTTCGATGGCGGCCACCGCCCCGCCGAGGTCGTCGATCTTCTCGATGTAGCGCCAGGCCGCCGCTTCCACCTCGTCGGTGAGGGACTCCACGAAGTAGGAGCCGCCCAGCGGGTCGGCGGTGTCGGTCACGCCCGACTCGTGGGCGATGATCTGCTGGGTCCGCAGGGCGATCTTGGCGGCCCGCTCGGTGGGCAGCCCCAGCGCCTCGTCGTAGCCGTTGGTGTGCAGCGACTGGGTTCCGCCCAGCACCGCCCCCAGGGCTTGGAGCGTGGTGCGCACGATGTTGTTCTCGGGCTGCTGGGCGGTGAGCGTCGAGCCGCCCGTCTGGGTGTGGAAGCGGAGCAGCTTGGAGCGCTCGTCGGTGGCCCCGAAGCGCTCGGTCATGATCCGGTGCCACATCCGCCGGGCGGCCCGGAACTTGGCCACCTCCTCGAAGAAGTTGTTGTGGGCGTTGAAGAAGAACGAGAGGCGGGGGGCGAACTCGTCGACGGCGAGGCCGGCGTCGACCGCCGCCTGGACATAGGCGATGGCGTTGGAGAGGGTGAAGGCCATCTCCTGGACGGCCGTGGAGCCCGCCTCGCGGATGTGGTAGCCGGAGATGGAGATGGTGTTCCAGCGGGGGATCCGGTCCTGGCAGTAGGCGAAGATGTCGGTGATGATCCGCATCGACTGCCGGGGCGGGTAGATGTAGGTACCCCGGGCCACGTACTCCTTGAGCACGTCGTTCTGGATCGTCCCGCCGATCCGCTCGGCCGGGACCCCCTGGCCCTCGGCCACCAGCTCGTAGAAGAGCAACAGGATGGCGGCGGTGGCGTTGATGGTCATCGAGGTGGTGACCTCGCCGAGCGGGATGCTGTGGAGGAGGCGCTCCATGTCCTCCACCGAGTCGATGGCCACCCCGACCTTGCCGACCTCGCCCTCGGCCCGGGGGTGGTCGGAGTCGTAGCCCATCTGGGTGGGCAGGTCGAAGGCGCACGACAGGCCGGTCTGGCCGTGCTCGAGCAGGTAGTGGAAGCGCCCGTTGGTCTCCTCGGCCGTGCCGAACCCGGCGTACTGGCGCATCGTCCAGTGGCGGGAGCGGTACATCTGGCCGTACACACCCCGGGTGTAGGGCGCCTTCCCGGGCCGGCCGAGCCGCTCCTCGGGATCGAAGCCGGAGAGATCCTCGGCCCCGTAGACGGGCCGGATCTCGATGCCCGAGTCGGTGCGGCGGTCGTCGTCCATAGGCCCTCAAGCCTACGGTTGCCGGCCTCCGGCGGGAGAAGCCGGGTCGTGGGGATCAACCGCGACGCCGGCGCCGCGGGGGAAAATGCCCGTGTGACCCGTTCCGTCGCCGTCGTGTTCGCCTGCTTCCTGGCCGCCACCGGGACCGGGGTCCGGGTCGCGCAGGCCGGCGGCCCCGCCCCGGATCCGGCGGCGGCGCAGTACGAGGTGAGCTTCCTGACCGTCATGAGCGACCACCACCAGATGGAGGTCGACATGGCCCGGACGTGCGTGGACAAGGCCCTCCACCTCGAGTTGCGCACGTTGTGCCGCGAGATCGTCGGCGTCGAGAGCGACGAGATCCAGACGATGCTCACCTGGCTCCGGGACTGGTACGGCATCACCCATGAGCCCCAGACCGATCCGAACGAGCGCGAGAAGGCGGATCGCATGGCCGCGCTCCCCTCCGAGGACTTCGAGATCGAGTTCATGCGGTCGATGCGCGACCACCATCGCCGGGCCATGGTGGAGACCGACCGCTGCGTCGATCGCGCCTACCACCCCGAGCTCGTCGATCTCTGCCACGGCATCAGCGAACGCCAGGCGGACGACGTCGACCTCATGGAGGAGTGGTCGTGCGACTGGTACCGGAAGTGCTCGTGACCTGAGGGTCGAGCTCCTGAAGGGCGAAGGAGAGTGCCTCTCCCACCGGCATGCTCCGGCCGCCGGCCTCGTGCTCGGCGAAAGCATCGGGCCCGAGTTCCTTCGCGAGCCGTTCGCGGCAGCCGTTCACCTCGCTCGACAGGATCCTCCCCCCGTGGTCGCCGCGGGCGCCGGCGGCACTCAGGAGCCGGGCGGCGGCGACGGCGTCGCCCTCCTCCTCGCGCACCAGGGCCACCATCTCGAGGACTTCGTCGACCCACGCCCGCGTCCCGAGATCGACCAGGTGGCCGAGCAGCTCCCGCAGGATGGCCTTCGGCCGACGTCCCGACAGCAGCGCCGTCTCACCCGCCCTGGTCAGTGCCATGACCAGGAAGCCGCGAGCCGGGAGGCGACGGGCGACGGTCACACCGTCGTCGGCCAGCGCCTCCGCCTGTTCCGGTTGGCCGCCCAACGCGGCCAGCGGCGCCAGTGCCGCCACGGCATGGACCCGCAGCAGCTCCGCCGCCGGGTGGTGGCGGGTGACCTCGAGGATGGATTCGAAGTGGTTCGCAGCTGCTTCTCGCTCCCCCCGGCTGATGGCCATCCAACCGAGGGCGTGATGGCACCAGGCGGCGGAGAAGGGTGCCGCCGTCGCCTCGAACGCCTCCAGGGCTGCTCGCAGCAACGGCTCGGCCTCGACCGGGTCTCCCCGGGACAACGCCAGCTCTCCGAGGAAGTACCGGGCCCGTGCCACTTCGCCGTCCACACCGGCCTCCGATGCCAGGCGCACGGCCTCGCGCAGCAGCTCCTCCCCCTCCTCGATGGGGGCCCGGCCCGATCGGGGCAGGAGGACCCCCAGCCCGATGAGCGCCTCCAGCCTCTCCGGGGTGACGGTCCCGGCCGGACCGGCCAGGGCCCGCTCCAGCCAGTCGCAACCCTCGAGGGGCCGTGCCCACCACCAGTAACGCCACAGGGCGGCGGCGAGCCCGATGACCGCCTCGTCGTCACCTTGGACGGACGACCATTCCAGGGCCGCCCAGAAGTTGTGGTGGTCGGTGTCGGCCAACCGCACCCAATTTCCGGTCGACCAGTTCCGGGTGCGATCCGCGGGGTCCTCCTGGGTGGACGCCAGCTCCAGGAAGACGTCCCGATGATGCCGCCGGGCGGCATCTCCCTCCCCTGCCTCGGCCAGCTTCTCGTGGGCGTACTCCCGCACGATCTCGAGCAGGCGGTAGCGCACTTCGACGCCCTCACGCTCAACGCCAACCAGTGACTTGTCCACGACGCCGGACAGGAGATCGAGGACTTCGACGCCTCCGGGCGAGTCCGGCAGCTCCCCGCACCTCGCCACCGCTTCCGCGGCCCCGAGGTCGAAGCTGCCGGGGAAGACGGCGAGGCGGCGCAGCAATGCCTGCTCGGCGACCGGAAGCAGCTGGTGACTCCAATCCATCGTCGCCCGGAGCGTCTGGTGGCGGGACACCGCGGTGCGGGCCCCACCGGTGAGCACGCGGAAGCGCTGGTCGAGCCGTGCCGCCAGGTCGTGGGCCCCCAGCACCCGGATGCGGGCCGCGGCCAGTTCGAGGGCCAGGGGGATGCCGTCCAGGCGCCGGCAGATCTGGCCGACGGCGGCGGCGTTGACCGGGCTCAGTCCGAACCCCGGCTGGGCGCTGCGGGCCCGCTCGCAGAACAGCGCCACGGCGTCAGAGCCCTCGAGGTCTTCGAGGGTCGCCGCCTCGGCGTCGGGCAGGGACAGTGGTGGCACCCGCCACGCCACCTCGCCGGCCAACCCGAAGATCTCCCGGCTGGTCACCAGCACGGTCAGCCCGGGACAGGAGGCCAGGAGAGCGTTGAGGAGGCCCGCCGCCTCCCCGACGAGATGCTCGCTGTTGTCGAGGACGAGGAGCATCCGCCGGGGCTGGAGGTGCTCGGAGAGCCGCTTCAGGAGCGCATCCGGCGACGCACCCAGGCCGGTGGTCATCACGCCCAGGGCCCCGGCCACGGTCGATGTCAACAGGGCGGGGTCCTGCAGCGGCCCCACGTCCACCAACCAGACGCCGTCGGGGAAGGTGTCGAGGACGCCGGTGACCGCCTCCAGGGCGAGCCGGGTCTTACCGCCTCCCCCGACGCCGGTGAGGGTGACGAAACGCGACGACCTGAGCAGGTCCCGGACGTCCTCCAGCTCCCGGGCCCGGCCGACGAAGGACGTGAGAGCGGTGGGCAGGTTGTGCCGGCGCCGGCCGGGGGAGCGCAGAGACGGGAAGGAGGCCGGCAGGTCGGGATGCGCGACCTGGAACACGCGCTCCGGCCGGGACAGGTTGGCCAGGGCATGCTCGCCGAGGTCGAGGAGGGAGACCTCGCCGGGGAGATGGTCCTGGAGGAGGTCGGCGGTCGCCTGGGAGCAGAGCACCTGGCCCCCGAAGCCGAGTGAGAGGAGGCGGGCGGCCCGGTTGAGGGTGGGCCCGACGTAGTTGTCGCCCCGAGGTTCGGCCGAGCCGGCGTGGATGGCCATCCGCACCCGCAGGGGGACGGGCGAGCTCCATTCCTGGGCCAGGAGCGCCCGCTGGGCGTCCAGGGCGGCCATCAGCGCGCCGGAGGCGGTGGCGAAGGCGGCGCACAGTCCGTCCCCGGTGTCGGCGAATACCCGGCCCCGGCCGCCTTCCACCGCGCCGCGCACCAGCTCGTCATGGCGGGCCAGGTCTCCCGCCATGGCGTCCTGGTCACCCTCCCAGCGGCGGGAGCTCGCTTCGATGTCGGTGAACAGGAACACGACGGTGTCCTCGGGCCGGCCCGCGGTGTGGCCCTCTCCTCTCGGCGTCCCCACGACTCCGGCGGACGGCGGTCCCTCGAGGTCGGGGCTCTGGCGGAGGATCTGCTCCTCCAGCTGGCGGAGCGCCGGGGTGGGCTCCAGTCCGAGCTCGTCGCGCAGGGTCCGCCGGAGCTTCTGGTAGGCGCGGAGCGCATCCGCCTGGCGTCCCAACCGGTAGAGGGCGACCATCAGCTGGCCCCAGGCCCGTTCCCGCAATGGGTGATCCGCCAGATGGGACTCGAGGCGGACCACAGCCTGCGCCGGACGACCGAGCGCCAGCTCGGCCTCGGACAGCTCATCGATCACGCCGAGGCGGCTCTCCTCCAGCCGGCTCGCCTCCAGACGGGCGAACCGCCGGTCGGCGAGGTCGGCCAGCGCCGGGCCACGCCAGAGGTCGAGGGCCTGCTGCAAGGCGGAGGCGGCGGCTTCGGCCTCCCCTCGGCCCAGCGCCGCCCGGCCTCGGGCGGCGAGGTCCTCGAACCGGTTGGCGTCCACCTGGACGGGATCCGCCTCGAGCACATAGCCCGGTTCCCGGCCCCGCAGACACAGCCCGGCCTCGTCGGGGGAGATGTCAGAGAGGCTCCGCCGCAGCCGTGAGACCAGGGTCTGGATGCTGGCGCTGGCACTGGCCAGGGGCCGTTCACCCCAGAGCTCCTCCACCAGTACATCCAGCGGGACGACGCGGTTGAGGTGGAGGACGAGCATGGCCAGGAGGGCTCGCTGCTTGGGGCTGCCGATCTCCAGCACCCCTTGTCCAACCGCGACCTCGAAGGTGCCGAGTATGCGGAAGTCGACGGCATCCGATTGCCCGCTCGGGAGCATCGCTCCCCCCTCCCCCGGCTTGTCCCACCGCAGCGTACGACGGCGCCCTCCGGGCGGGAAGAGGCAGAGGGGGCGGCGTGAGCGGCGCGCAAGTCGGGCGTATGGGCCAGGGCGCATCCTGGCCGGCAGGGGGATTCGAACCGAGGAGCGTCGATGTCTTCAACCACGGTCCTGGCCCAGGCCCGGTCCGCACTGGAAGCAACGGCCAGAAGGGCTGCGGACCTCATCCGCTCCCTCCCCGACCTGAGCCCACCCATCCCGGGCTCCGAGTGGACGGTGCGCGAAGCCGCCGTCCACCTGGTCAACCTGGCCGGCATCTACACCGACATCGCCGGGGGCATGCCGTCCCCCTTCGAGGGCATGAGCAGGGAGGCGCTGGGAGGCCAGAACCGCCGCCGGATCGGAGACATCCCCGAGTCCGACCCCGACAAGGTGGCCGCCCTCCTGACCGAGGCGGTGAGCGAGCTGCTGGAGATGACCGCGGGGCGCTCAGGCGAACAGGAGGTCGTGTTCCACGCCGGCGTGTCCCTGGACCTCGCCGGCCTGATGTGCATCAGCCTGGGGGAGCACGTCCTCCACGGCTACGACATCGCCCGGACCGTCGGCTCCCCCTGGCCCATCGACCCGCGCCACGCCCGGTTGGTCCTCTCCGGCTATGGCCCCTGCTGCGCCAGCTGGCTCGACCGCGAGGCGACGTCGGGCCTGACCGTCACCTACGGCATCGAGCTGCGGGGCGGTGGCGACCTGACGGTGCGCTTCGAGGACGGCAGCTGTCAGGTGGCGCCCAGGGATTCCGAGGTCGTCGACTGCGTCATCTCGGCCGACCCCGTGGCCCTTCTGCTCGTCGGCTCGGGACGGGTCACCCAGTGGGAGGCCATCGCTCTCGGCCTCTACCGCACCACTGGGCCGATGCAGCCACCACGCCGCACCTTCATGGACCTGTTCGCCTATCCGTAGACATCCAATGACCGCTCCCTGGAAGGAGGGGATGGACATGACTGCCAGCACCCGGACCCACACCTACGAGGAAATCGTCGAAGCCCTGGCCGAGGGTCTCCTGTCCCTGGAGGATGCCCTCTCGACCGTCTCACCGGAGGACTGGAACCGCCCCACGCTCCTGAAGCCCGCCCAGCCCGACATGCCACCGTGGGACGTCCTCACCCTGGCCGCCCACTTCGACGTGTTCATGGGCCTGACCCTCGGCCTCATCGGCGACGCCGAAGACGCCCCGCCGGGCCTGGACCGGGTGGACTTCTGCGTGGCCTGCGCCGACCGCAGCCAGGCCGCCCCCGCCATCTACCAGTACGTCGTGGATCACGCCCAGGGGCACACGCCGGCGACCGTCGTCGACATGGTGCGAACGACGTTCAAGAACGCGCTCGACGCCATCCGGACCATGCCGCCGGACACGGTCGGCCCCGCCTTCTTCGGGCTCATCCGCCTGGACGAGTTCGTGGTCACCCGGGTCCTGGAGACCGTGGTCCACGGCATGGACCTGACCGACGCGCTGGGCCGCCCGCCGCTGGCGATGCCGAAGGCGACACCCATCGCGGCCGAGGTCCTCGACGAGCTGCTCGCCCACGTGGCCACGCCCGGCCGACCCGCCGACCTGGTCGGCGACGACCTGACCTTCATACGCGCCGCCGCCGGGCGCGGCGATCACGAGGATCCCCGGCTGCCCATCGTCGGGTGAGCCCGCGACCCACCATCGGCAAGCGCCCCGTCCCTTGACCGGCGGGGCGTTTGCTTTCGTACCTGAAGGGAGGCGGACCTACTGGCCGAGCGCCCGGGCCAGGACGAGCGAGCGGGTCGGGCGATCGGATCCGAAGCGCTCGACGATCTCGAACTGTTGCGCCAGGGCGCCCAGCACATGCTCCTCGGTGTAGTCGATGACCCGCCGGCTGTTGATCAGCTCGTTGTTGGCGTCGTCCCGATCCACGTACTCGAACAGCAGCCAGGGCGAGGCGCACCGGGCCAGCAGCGCCGAGATCCGGTCGAAGGACTGGCGGCCGTGGATGTGGAGGTGATGCATCAGGCCCAGGCAGAGCACCAGGTCGCTGCGGACACGGTCCAGCAGCGGAGGGTACTGCTCGGCCAGGAAACCGTAGGCGGGCGTGGGCTGGAGCACGTTGACGACCAGCGGCGTCACCGTCAGGTGCTCGGAGCTGGCGGCGTGGTAGAGGGCTTCCGTGCAGGGCTCGCTGGTGTCGACGGCCACCACGTGGGCGCCCCGCCGGGCCGCCTCCAGGGAGAAGACCCCGGTGTTGGCGCCGAGATCGAGGACCGTCGAGGGCTGGACCCGCCGCGTGCTGCCACCAGAGGCGCGCGCAGCGGTGCCGCTCTGAGCGGCACCGGTGCACACACCTTGGGACTGAGCGAAATTCGGTTGCTGCTGGCCGGCAGACTCAATAGCTTCTCGGTGCTGGGTATCGGCCAACAGGAGACAGAGCTCCGGTCACGCTCCTGCTGCCCCCTCCCCCACGCGCTTCCCTCGCGCCGCTTCCCCCATCCCACGCGTCGTCGCGCTCTAGTGGAGGTTCCGTGTCCGAGACCAAGAACACAGACACCGTGCGAATCCGGCCCTGGGAAGACCCCGTGATCGA
>JBOGFE010000272.1:0-3287 GCA_050741935.1 Acidimicrobiia bacterium
GGTGGCGCCGGTGCTGCGGGCCAGCGCCACCGCGGCCTCGGCGCCCCGGCGGTAGGCGGCGGTCACGTCGGCGCCTTCGTCGTTCACGACCACCGCCTGGCCGGCGAGCACGGCGGCGCCGTCACCGCCGGCCAGCTCGGCCGCCGGCCGGGGTGTGGACAGGCCGCCCAGCACCTCGGGGCACACGGGGATGAGCCGGTAGCGGCGCCCGAGCTCCTCGACCACCGCCCGGGGCGACCCGCGACCTTCGTGGTTGCAGGCCACCCCGAGCAGGCAGGCCGAGATCAACAGCGCCGGCTTCTCCTTCACAGGAGCTAGGACTAGCACGGCGCGGGTGGTTGTGGCTCATGCCGTCAGGCGCTGAGCATGGTGATGACGGGCGCCTCCGGCTCCGGACGCACTTTGGGCGGACGGCCCCGCTTGCGCTTGTGGGCCAGGACCTTCCCCTGGAAGAACAGCTCCCCGCCCCACACCCCCCAGGGCTCCTGACGGGCGATGGCGCCCTCGAGGCAGGGCATCCGCACCGGGCACTCCGAGCAGACCGCCTTGGCGGCGGCGATGTCGTCGAGGGACTCGGAGAAGAACAGGTCGACCAGGGCGCCGGTGCCGTCGCTGCACAGCGCATCCCCCGGGGACAGGGACCCCAGGGACTCAGCCAACTCCTGGGTTTGCGACTCAAGGATGAACACCGTTGTCCTTTCCTCGGACTACGAAGTCGGATCCCGGAAACCAAAAAGGCCGCCGGGGGTGCCCGGCGGCCTGGTGGGGTCTTCTCGTCGAGGTGACGCTAAGGCGAAGACTCCGAGGCCGACCGGGGCGGGAACAGCGGAAGGGTGGCCCGCTTGAGGCACACGCCTCCCGTGACCGGGATGCCGGTATCGATGGTCGAACCGGCGTGGGCGCGCGCCACGGGGGAGGCCATCTCCCACCGGGACTGCAACGTGCGCTTGCGCATCGGCTCCAACCTCAGGACAGGAGCGCCCGGACGGACGCTCATCAGACGGTTGGTGGATGGAACCACGCCCGCCCCGGCCCCGTCAACCGAATAAAGCGTAAATACCGCGAATCGGGCCAAGAATGCAGGCTTATTGGCCGTCTCCCTGGTCGATTATTGACCGGAATGCTGCCCATTCCGGACAAAATGTCCATCGACCCCGATTCCCGGCGCCCGCCCCCGTAGAGTCTCTGCCGTGCCCGACACCCCGGACCTGTCGCACATCGTCGAGATGGTCGAGCGCCAGCGCGCCGACGGGTTCCACCCCGGCGCCCAGCTCTACGTCTCCCACCACGGCACCCAGCTCCTCGACGTCGCCGTGGGCGAGTCCCGTCCCGGACGGGCCCTGGAGACCGACGACGTGATGATGTGGTACTCGTCGGGCAAGCCGGTGACCACGGTGGCCGTCCTCCAGCTCTGGGAGCGGGGCCGGCTCGGCCTCGACGACCCCGTCGGGCGCTACCTGCCCGGTTTCGCCAACGGCAAGGAGCGGGCCACCATCCGCCACGTCCTCACCCACACCGCCGGTTTCTCCATGGCCGGCCCGGGCGAGCCCTTCGACCAGGACCTCACGTACGCCGAGGTCATCGCCCGCATCACCGCCCACCCGGCGGAGTGGGAGCCGGGCACCAAGGCCGGCTACCACCCCTCCACCGCCTGGAAGGTGCTGGGGGCCATCGTCGAGATCGTCGACGGCCGCCCCATCGACCGCTACGTGGCCGAGGAGGTCCTGGCCCCGGTGGGCATGTCCGGCAGCCACCTGGGGATCGGCCCCGACACCCAGGCCGCCCTGGGCGACCGGCTCGTCCCCGTCCACTGGACGGGCCACGCCCTGGCCATCCCCACCGGCGACGGCGGCATCCGCATGTGGGAGTACCACATCGAGAACATCCACAACGAGGTGTGGCACGTGGCCAAGGTGGAGCCCGGCGGGGGCATGCGGGGCCCGGCCCGGGACCTGGGCCGGTTCTACGAGTCGTTGCTGGGCTTCGGCGGCGCGCCAGCGGCGCCGGGAGGTGGGGCAGGGGCCCCCACCGACGCTGCGATGAGCCGCCCGGCGAAGAGCCCTGAGCATCGCCGGCGGGTCCTCGACCGGCGGACGGTCGAGGTCATGACCGCCGTCCACCGCTACGACGTCCCCGACGTCACCTTCGGCGGGATGAAGATCCCCTGGGGGCTCGGGGTCCAGGTCGCCGGCGGCCTGACCGGCGGGGTGGGCCGGCGGGCGTTCGGCCACAACGGCATGGCCTCCTCCCGGGGGATGGCCGACCCCGACGCCGGCCTGGTCATCGTCTTCATCACCAACGGCCTGACCGACCCGCTGCGCAACGAGCAGCGCATGTTCGAGGTCGTCGACGGCGTGTACTCGGCCCTGGGCGAGGACGTCGCCCACCTGCGCCTCCGGTCCCGGCCGCTCCCCGAAGGCTTCCGCCTCGGCGCCCGCTGACCTTCTTGGTGACAAGCGCGCCCCCACGGGGCCGCAGGTCTGTCACAGACAACGAGTCAGGCCGGCGGGACGGCGGCCAGGTCGAGGAGCATCCGGTGGACGCCCGGGGGCCCGGCCAGGATGTCGCCGGTGGCGAACCAGGCGTCGGGATCGCCGGCCCAGTCGGTGACCACCCCGCCCGCCTCCTGGATCAGCAGGGCGCCGGCGGCCACGTCCCAGGGGCCGAGGCCGAGCTCGAAGAAGCCGTCGAAGACGCCGGCGGCCGTCCAGGCCAGATCGAGGCTGGCCGCCCCCGGCCGGCGCAGGTCCTCCCCGGCCAGGAACGCCCCGTCGAACACCCGCCGGTACCGGGCCAGGCGGTGCTTGATCTTGAACGGAAAGCCGGTGGCGCAGATGGCCCGCTCGACCGGCCGCTCCGAGACCGCCAGCCGCCGGCCGTCCCGCCACGCCCCCTCCCCGGCGGCCGCCGTGTAGGTCTCGCCCAGCAGCGGGGCGTGGACCACGCCGGCCACCGGCCGCCCGGCCTCCACCAGGGCCACGGACACGCCCACCACCGGGAACCCGTGGAGGAAGTTGGCCGTGCCGTCGAGCGGGTCCACCACCCAGCCGAGGCCGGCGCTGCGGTCCCCCCCGCCCTCCTCGCCGAAGAAGGCCACCTCGGGGGCGGCCCGGGCCAGCGACTCCTTGATGGTGGCCTCGCTCTCCAGGTCGACCTCGCTCACGTAGTCACCCGGCGCCTTGGCGGCGACACTTGTTCCCGGCCCGCCCGCCCGGCCCGACGCCAGGCGCCCGAAGTGCCCGGCCACCACCGCGCCCCCGGCCCGGGCGGCGGCCTCGGCCGCGGCC
>JBOGFE010000273.1:0-4099 GCA_050741935.1 Acidimicrobiia bacterium
GACCCTGGCCGCGGCAGCGGCCCGGGCGGCGGAGGCCACGAACCCCCAGACCGACCAGCGGGGCCCGGCCGACTACAAGCGGCACCTGGCCGGCGAGCTCACCAAACGGGCGCTGCGCCGGGCCGTCGCCCGGGCTCGGGGGCTCGTATGACCATGCAGGTCAGCATCACGGTGAACGGCGTGGACTCCGCCCGCGAGGTCGAGCCCCGGCTGCTCCTCGTCCACTTCCTGCGCGACCACCTCGGGCTCACCGGGACCCACTGGGGCTGCGACACCTCGAACTGCGGGATGTGCGTGGTGACCATGGACGGCGTGCCCGTCAAGAGCTGCACCGTGCTCGCCGTCATGGCCGACGGCCGGGAGATCCGCACCGTGGAGGGGTTGGCGCGCAACGGGCAGCTCGACCCGGTCCAGGAAGGGTTCATGCAGGAGCACGGTCTGCAGTGCGGCTTCTGCACGCCGGCCATGCTGATCACGGCTCGGGCCCTCCTCGACGCCAACCCCGACCCCACCCCGGCCGAGATCCGCGAGGCGATCTGCGGCACGGTCTGCCGCTGCACCGGATACGAGAACATCGTGCGGGCCATCCGCTGGGCGGCGGAGCATCCCGATCCCGAAGTGGTGATCGCATGACTCCCGACGGCACCGCCCCGGCCGGGACCGTGCCCCTCAGCCCGGCCGGCAACCCCATCGGCTTCGGGCGGATGCTGCGCAAGGAAGACGCCCGCTTCCTGCGGGGCCAGGGCCGCTATCTCGACGACGTGCAGCTGCCGGGCATGCTCTACGGCGCCGTCCTGCGCAGCCCCCACGCCCACGCCCGCATCGTCTCCATCGACGCCGCGGCCGCCGAGGCGCACCCCAAGGTGAAGGCGGCGATCACCGGGGCGACGCTCGAGACCCTGAAGCTGGCGTGGATGCCGACGTTCTCGGGTGACATCCAGGCCGTGCTCGCCACCGACAAGGTCCGCTTCCAGGGCCAGGAGGTGGCCTTCGTGGTGGCCGAGGACCGCTACGCGGCCCGGGACGCCCTCGAGCTGATCGACGTGGAGTACGAGGTGCTGCCTCCGGTGGTCGACGCCACCCGGGCCCTCGACCCCGACGCCCCCGTCATCCGCACCGACATCGCGGGCAAGGCCGACAACCACATCTTCGACTGGGAGGCGGGCGACGCCGCCGCCTGCGAGGCGGTGTTCGCCCGGGCCGACGTGGTGGCGCAGGCCGACCTCCTCTACCCCCGCTCCCACCCGTCGCCTATGGAGACCTGCGGCAGCGTGGCCTTCATGGACAAGGTGACGGGCAAGCTCACCTGCTGGATCACCAGCCAGGCCCCGCACGCCCACCGGACCGTCTACGCCCTCGTGTCCGGGATCCCCGAGCACAAGATCCAGGTCATCTCGCCCGACCTCGGCGGCGGCTTCGGCAACAAGGTGCCCGTCTACCCCGGCTACGTCTGCGTGGTGGTGGCCTCGATCATCACCGGGGCCCCGGTCAAGTGGGTGGAGGACCGCTCCGAGAACCTGATGACCACCGGCTTCGCCCGCGACTACCACATGCACGCGGAGATCGCCGCCACCCGGGATGGGAAGATCCTGGGCCTGCGCACCCGCACCATCGCCGACCACGGGGCCTTCAACGCCGCCGCCCAGCCGTCGAAGTACCCCTCGGGCTTCTTCTCCATCTTCACCGGCAGCTACGACCTGGAAGCCGCCCACTGCCAGGTGACGGGCGTCTACACCAACAAGGCCCCGGGGGGGATCGCCTACGCCTGCTCGTTCCGGATCACCGAGGCGGTCTACCTCGTCGAGCGGATGGTCGACATCCTGGCCCAGGACCTGGGAATGGACCCGGCCGAGATCCGCATGAAGAACTTCATCCAGCCCGACCAGTTCCCCTACCAGACGAAGACGGGCTGGGAGTACGACTCGGGCAACTACCCGCTCACGTTCCAGATGACCCTCGACCGGGCCGGCTACAAGGCGCTGCGGGCCGAGCAGGCCGAGTGCCGGGCCCGTTTCGAGGCCACCGGCGAAGGCACGCTCATGGGCATCGGGCTGAGCTTCTTCACCGAGGGCGTGGGCGCCGGTCCCCGCAAGCACATGGACATCCTCGGCCTGGGGATGGCCGACGCCTGCGAGCTGCGGATCCACCCCACCGGCAAGGGCGTGCTGCGCCTGTCGGTCCAGACCCAGGGGCAGGGCCACGAGACGACCTTCGCCCAGATCGTGGCCCACGAGCTCGGGATCCCCCCCGAGGACATCGAGGTGGTCCACGGCGACACCGACCAGACCCCCTTCGGGCTGGGGACCTACGGGTCGCGCTCCACCCCCGTGTCGGGCGCGGCCGCCACCGTGGCCGCCCGGCGGGTCCGGGACAAGGCCCGCATCGTGGCCGCCGCCGCCCTGGAATGCTCGGCCGACGACCTCGAGTGGCAGCACGGGCGCTGGCAGGTCAAGGGTACCCCCACCCAGGGCCGGACCATGGCCGAGATCGCCCTGCTGGCCCACTCCAACCTGGAGCTGCCCGAGGGTGTGGAAGGTCACCTCGACGCCTCCGCCGTCTACAACCCGCCCAACCTCACCTTCCCCTACGGCGCCTACCTCTGCGTCGTCGACGTCGACCCGGGCACCGGGCAGGTGAAGGTGCGGCGCTTCGTGGCCACCGACGACTGCGGGCCCCGGATCAACCCGATGATCGTGGAGGGCCAGATCCACGGCGGCCTGGCCGAGGGGATCGGCATGGCCCTCATGCAGGTGATCGCCTTCGACGAGGACGGCAACTGCCTCGGCGGGTCGTTCATGGACTACCTGCTGCCGACGTCGCTCGAGTGCCCGAGCTGGGAGCTGGGCGAGACGGTGACCCCGTCACCCCACCACCCGTTGGGCTGTAAGGGGGTGGGCGAATCGGCGACGGTCGGCTCCCCGGCGGCGGTGGTGAACGCGGTGATGGACGCCCTGGCTCCTTTCGGGGTGCGCCATGCCGACATGCCGCTCACCCCGGCCCAGGTGTGGCTCGCCATCCAGGGCCGCCCGGCCCGCACGGACCTGGCCTTCTCATGAGGACGGGCTGCGGGTTGAGCCGTCCCGAGGTGCAGGAACGGGCCGCCGCCCTGCGGGCGGCCCGGGTCCCCTTCGTCCACGCCCGGGTCGTTCGGGCCGAGCGGCCGACGTCGGCCAAGCCGGGCGACGAGGCGCTCGTGCTCCCGGACGGGACGGTGGAGGGGTTCGTGGGCGGGACGTGTGCCGAGTCGGTCGTCCGGGCCCAGAGCCTGGCCGTGCTCGCCTCGGGGGAAACCCTCCTGCTGCGGATCACCCGAGACGTCGAGGGAGTCCGGGTCGACCCGCCGGGTACGGTGACCGTCGCCAACCACTGCCTGTCCGGCGGAACCCTGGAGGTCTTCCTGGAGCCGGTGGTGCCACCCCCGCTGGTCGCCGTCCATGGCGACACCCCCATCGCCCGGGCGCTGATCGCCCTCGGCGGCGCCGCCGGCTACCACGTCGTCGCCTTCCCGGCCGCGGCGCTGGACGAGGCGGCCGCCGTGATCGTGGCCTCCCATGGACGGGACGAGACCGGCCCCCTCACCGAGGCCCTGACCGCCGGCGTCGCCTACGTCGGGTTGGTGGCCAGCGGTCGGCGCGGGGCGGCGGTCGTCGCCTCCCTGGCCGTCGAACCGGCCGACCGGGACCGGGTGCGCACCCCCGCCGGTCTCGACATCGGCGCCCGGACCCCGGAGGAGGTGGCCCTCTCGATCCTGGCCGAGATCGTGGCCACACGATCAGGGGATCAGTACCAGTCCGATCGTCTCCGCCACCACGTGGAATAGACACCACTGCCGACAAAGACACCGACGGGCAGCAAGCCCAGCAGCGCCCAGAGCGACGGTGGCCTCAACCCACCGCTCCGCCCGGCGTTCCCGGCCCCGGGATAGCTGGCCACGGCGGTGTCCGCCGTCGAGGGCGATTCGGTGGCGCCGGCCCGGACGGGTGGCGGCGCATGGGCGGCCACCTCGTCGGTCCCGTCGGATGAGTTGAACCCCTCCAAGCCGTCGATCAACGGGGGCGGCAACAACCGGGCCGAGCCGCCAACCGGTCCATCCCGGGAC
>JBOGFE010000274.1:0-6233 GCA_050741935.1 Acidimicrobiia bacterium
GGCGCAGGGGCAGGGTGTAGTGGGGGCCGTGCCAGACCTCGATGCCGAGACGGGTGGCGAGACCGGCGGCCCGGGCCTGCTCCCACACCAGGCGGGCGGGCCGGGCGGCGGGGACGGCGGGATGGCAGGTGGCCTTGGGGGCCAGCTCGGCCCAGCGGGGGCCGTCGCCCCGGCGGGCCACGAGGTGGAGGTCGGCGTCCCCCAGGGCGGCCAGGGCCCGCACCAGGTTGACGGTGTAGACGCCCGCCCCCACGGGGCGGTCGGGTACGGCCGAGACGTCGAGGGCGAGGCGCACGCGGGCCGAGTCTACGAGTGCCGCCGCCTGACCCCGAGGGCGGCTTCGTAGGCGGCCAGGTGGCCCTGGGCGCAGGCCGCCCAGGTGAACCCCGCCGCCCGGCGCCGGCCGGCGTCGGCCAGGCGGGCCCGCAGGTCGTCGTCGGCCAGCACCCGGGTGAGTGTTCCGGCCAGCGCGTCGGGGTCGCCGGGGGGCACCACCGCGCCGGCGTCGCCCACCACCTCGGGCAGGCTGCCGGCGGCGGAGACGACCACCGGGCAGCCCCGGGCCATGGCCTCCAGGGCGGGCAGGCCGAACCCCTCGGTGTGCGACGGCATGACCAGGGCCACCGCCCGCCGGTAGAGGGCGTCGAGGAGGCTGTCGCTCACGGTGCCGAGCCGGCCGATGCCGGGCCGGTCGAGCCCGGGGACGTCGCCCCATCCCCGGGGCCCGGCGACCAGCAGGCGCACGCCGTTCAGGGTGCGGAAGGCCTGGGCCAGGACGTCGAGGCCCTTGCGCGGCTCCACCGTGCCCACCGCCAGGAGATAGGGGTCGCCGGTGGCCAGGCGGCCGAGCCGCTCGGTCACGGCCGCGTCGGGCACGTCGCCGGGGGGGTCGATCCCGTGGGCCACGACATGGACGCGGCCGGGCTCGAACCTGGCCGCCTCGACCTGGGAGGCGGTGAAGGCGGAGGGCACGACGACGGCGGCCGCTTCGCTCCGGGCCAGGTCCAGGCCCCGGCGGTGGAAGGTCTCGCCCCGGGGCGGGAGATAGGAGAAGGCGAGGTCGTGGATGGTGACCACCAGCGGACGGTCCCCGGGCGGGGGCACGGCCAGGCTGGGGGCGTGGACGACGTCGGTCCCGTCGGGCAGCCGCAGCGGCGGAAGGCGGAAGCGCTGCCAGGCCGGGGAGCGCCACCGGCCGCCGGCGAAGGGCTCGACGTCGATCCCCGCCTCGGGCAGGTGGGCCACCAGCCCCTCGACGTAGCGGCCGATGCCCCCGGGAACGGGGCGGTTCAGCTGCCCGGTGTGCAGGGCCAATCGGAGCGTCATCGAGGGTTCACCGGGCTGCCGGGAGGATGGGCGGGGGGCGGAGGGGCGAACTGTGCTTCCGCAGCGACCGTGGCGGTCGTTCCCGAAGCACAGTTCCCGTCCCGGGGCCCAGGCCGGAGGGCCGGACGGTTCATGGCGCGGCCCGGCGGTAGAGGTCGAGCAGGCCCTCGGCCGCCCGGCGCCAGGAGTAGCCGGCGGCCTGGCGCCGCCCGGCCCGGATCAGGTTGGCGGCCAGCTCGGGGTCCTCCAGGATCTTGCCGATGGCCTCGGCCAGGGCCTCGGTGTCGGTCGGGTCGACCAGGAGCGCCCCGTCACCCGCCACCTCGGGCATGGCGCCGGCCGCCCCCGCCACCACCGGCGTGCCCGCGGCCATGGCTTCGAGCATGGGGAAGCCGAAGCCCTCGTAGAGCGACGGGTAGGCGAACACGGTCGCCCGGGTGAGCAACGTGGCCCGGGTCCGGTCGTCGACGTAGCCGGCCAGGCGCACCCGCCGGGCCACCCCCGAGGGCAGGGCGTCGCGGGCCGCCTCCACGTGGGGCCGGGCCGGCCCGTCGGCCCCGGCCAGGAGCAGCTGGAGGCGGGGATGGCGGGCGCCCACGATGGCGAAGGCCTCGATCAGCCGGCGCACGTTCTTGCGGGGCTCGAGGGTGCCCAGGGCGAGCATGAACGGGCTGTCCCCCACCAGGCCCGAGAGCGGGGCGGCGGCCAGCGCCAGCCGGGGGACACCGTGGGGCACGGCCACCACCCGGTCGGTGCCGAGGATCTCGGCCGCCTCCTGGGCGACGAAGCGCGACGGGGTGTGCACCCAGGCCCCCCGGGCCACGGCCCGCCGCAGGGCGGGAACCAGCCGGCGCACGGCCGGGGAGCACAGCTCGGGGAAGCGGGCGAAGGAGCAGTCGTGGACGGTGACGACCGCCCCCGCGCCCCGCAAGGGGGGGACGACGTAGTTGGTGCCGTGCACCACCGCCACGCCGGCCAGCCAGCGGTCCACGTCCGGTTGGTCCATCCGGCCCCAGGCCGTGATGGCCGCCGTGGCCGGCAGGGGCAGCATGCGGGTGCCGGGGGGGAGGCCCTGCATCCCGCCCCGCAGGGCGCGCAGGCTGAGGGCGTAGGGCACGATCCCCACCCCGTCGGTCCCGGTGATGGCGTCGAGGATCTCGGCGACGAAGTACCCCACCCCGGATCGGTGGCCCACCAGCGGGGTGACGTCGAGGGCGACGTCCACCGTCAAAGGCCCGCTAGACCCGCCCTCGCCAGTAGTCCAGCGTGTCGGCCAGGGTCTGGTCGAAGGGGATCTCGGGCTCCCAGCCCGTCCGCGCCCGGAACCGGGTGGGATCGCACAGGAGCAGCTCCACGTCCGATGGGCGCATCCGCTCGGGGACCGGGCGGACCTCCACCTCCACCTTGGCCATCGACAGCAGCAGGTCGAGCATCGCCTGGATGGAGATGGCCTCCCCCCGGCCGATGTTGTAGACCTCGCCCGGCTCACCCTCCAGCGCCGCCAGCCAGTAGGCCCGCACGGTGTCGCGCACGTCGTGGAAGTCGCGGCGGGCGGAGAGGTTGCCCACCTCGAGGACGGGCGGGCGCCGGCCGGCTTCGATCTCCGCGATCTGCTTGGCGAAGTTGGAGGTGACGAAGACATCGCCCCGCCGGGGGCCCTCGTGGTTGAAGGCCCGGGTCCGCACCGTGCGCAGACCGAAGCTGCGGTGGTACTGCCACGCCATCAGGTCCTGGGTCACCTTGGACACGGCGTAGGGCGAGAGCGGCCGCAGCGGGTTGTCCTCGGTGATGGGCGTCTCCTCGGGGTGGACCAACCCGTACTCCTCGGAGGAGCCGGCCACCTGGACGGGGACGTCGGTGAGGCCCAGGTCCCGCATGGCCTCGAGCAGGTGGACCTGGGCCAGCACGTTGGTGGTGAAGGTGTCGGCCGGCCCGCTCCAGGAGGCGGGCACGAAGCTCTGGGCGGCGAGGTGGAAGATGGCCTCGGGGGCGACGTCCTCCAGGAGGCGGCGGACGGCGGCCTGGTCCCGCAGGTCGCACTCCACCAGGCGCACCCGGTCGGCCACGTCGACGATGTTCTCGCGGGGGCTCCGCCAGCGTAGGGTCCCCACCACCTCGACGTCCCCGCGCTCCAGGCAGTACTCGGCCAGGTGGCTCCCGACCATCCCGGTGATGCCTGTGATGAGGACACGCATGCGGTTCGGCTCCCAGTCGGTTGTCCAGCCTGGTCTTATTCCAGCACAAGGGCCCCGTCACACCGGTGATCGGACCGGCCCCGCCACCGAGGCCAGGAACCGCTCGTAGCGGTCCATGACCACCGGCCAGGCATAGCGCTCCTCCACGTAGCGCCGGCCCGCCGCCCCCATCGCCCCGGCCAGCGCCGGGTCGGCCACCAGCAGGTCGACGGCGGCTTCGAACTCGGCGAAGCCCCGGTAGGGGAGCCCGCCACCGGCGCGGGTGGCCTGGCCGGCCAGCACCTCGCAGTGACCCTGGACCAGCGCCGGCCGCCGCGCCGCCCAGGCTTCGGTCAGCACCATGGAGAAGCTCTCGAAGTAGGAGGGCTGGGCCAGGGCCAGGGCCCCGGCCAGGGCGGCACTGCGGGTGGCGTCGTCGACGAAGCCGGTCACCACCACGTCGGGGTGGGAGGGGAGGGGGAAGACCGACTCGCCCAGGATGGCGAGCGCCAGGGGCCCGGGGTTGCGCTCCTTGTAGGCCACGAAGAACTCGAACAGCTCCCGCGCTCCCTTGCCCGGCTCCACCCGGCCGACGAACACCAGGTAGGGGCGGTCGCCCAGGCCGTGGGCCCGCCGGAACTCCGCCTCCGCGCCGGCCGGCGGGGAACCGTCGAGGTCGACCCCCACGCCGATCACCGCGGAGCGCTGGGTGATCCCGAAGCGGCGCCGCACCAGGTTGCGCTCCTCTTCGGTGGAGAAGGCGAAGGCGCACGGGTGGAGGAACACGGTGTCGAAGTGGGGGACGGCCAGCGCCGCCTCGTCGTGGGCGGTGGGGTGGAGCACGCTCGGGGCCAGGCCGGCCACCGCCGGCAGCCCGGCCCAGGTCGGGTAGAAGAGGTAGGTGAAGAACACCACCACGTCGTAGCCCGAGGCCCGCTCGGCGAGCCAGGGGACGAGGCCGGGCATGATCGGGCCCTGCTCCGTCAGCCAGCGCCGTTGCAGGTGGAGGGCCGGCGGCGGGGCGAAGAGCACCCGGCGGATGAGGGAGGGGAAGATCGTCTCGTCCCGGGGGCGGGTGACGGGGAGGCGGTGGACCTTGACCCCGTCGACGACGGTCTCACCCTCGGGGTAGGCGTTGGCCCAGGTGGCGTGGTTGACGGCGCAGCTGGTGAGGACGTCGACGTCGTGGCCGGCGGCGGCCAGGCGGGTGGCGAACTCCCGGCAGTGGCGTTCCGCCCCGCCGGCCACCTCGTGGCCGTAGCGCTGGAGGACGTAGAGGACCCGCACCCGGCTCAAGGCCGGGCGGCGGCCCGGGTGGAGACGATCTCCTCGACCGCCTGGCGTTCGATGACGGCCCGCACCGGAGGCCGGAGGGTCTCGACCTCGGCCGCCAGTTGCTCCACGCCGGCGGCCAGGGCGGCCAGGGACTCGGCGACGGACCCGGCGAAGCCCTGGATCTGGTCGACGATGGCCTGGGTCTGGCCCTCGACGAGACCGGCCACCAGCCGTTGGAGGGAGCCCATGGCGCCGCCGGCCTCGGCCGGGAACCGGTCCGGGGACAGGGGGAGGGACTCGTCGATCCGGGCCAGGGGGCCGGCCAGGTCGACGGGCCGGGGGGCGTGCACCCGGCGGTGGAGCAGCAGCCGGGCCTGGTCGGCCAGGTCGTGCTCCAGCTCGGGCGGGTAGTCGCCCTGGTGGCGGCGCTCCGCCACCCGGGCCCGCAGCTGGGCCACCAGCGCGTCGACGTCGGGGGTCCCCGGTTCCATACCTTCGGTCGATGGTAGTGGCGGTGGTGGCGTGGTCATCCCGGGGCGCGGGCGTCGAGTGGTCCGTCGCCGCACAGCTCGGTGAGGGCGACGGCCGGGTCCCGGTCGATGCGCAGGTGGTGGAGGGGCAGGGCGGCGCCGAGGTTGCGCAGGAACCGGCCCGGGGTGAGCGGCTCGGAGGTGGCGGCGAGGAGGCGGCGGATGGCGGGGCAGTCCAGCGCCCGCCGGGCGTCCTCGACGGCGTGGGCGGCCGGGGCCGAGGCCGGCGCCGGCGCCCCGGGGACGACGAAGCGGGCCCAGACCCAGGCCGGTTCGAGGTGCTTCTCGTGGCCCGGGCGGGAGCGCGGCCCCCGCCGGAGCCGGGCGGCGATGGGGTCGGCCAGGCCGCCCAGGTCGACGATCCTGATCTCGCCCCCGGCGGCGAAGCCGGCCACCCCCACGTTGGTGTCGGCCAGGGTCACCTGGGCCCCGGCGTCGTCCCGCAGGGCGACGTGGACGAAGTCCGCCTCGAGGCGCATGACGAGCTTCGGCTCGGCCTCGGTCAGCTGGGACCGGGCCTGTTCGGCGGCCTGCCAGAACCCGAACTGGCGGTAGTCCTCCACCATCACCGGGTGCAGGCGGCCGGTGAGGCCGACCCAGGTGGCCCGCTCGTCGGCGATGCCCCGGGGTCCGATGCCCTGATAGGGGAGGTGGGGCGGGGCGACGGTCGTGAGGGCCAGGGCCCAGGTGGCCGCCACGGCCACCGCCGCCCATTCGGGGAGGCGACGGGGCACGACCACCATGACCGGCAGGAGGAGGGCGAAGAGGCCGGGGAGGAGCAGGCGGGCGTGCATGAAGTCGCCGCCGACGCGCACCACGTAGAGCGCGTGCAGCAGGCCGGCCGCAGGGGGGGCGAGCAGGGCGAGGCGGGGGTGGAGCCAGCGCCAGGCCCGGGCCGCCCGCAGCCCGCCGGCCTCCCGGTCGACGC
>JBOGFE010000275.1:0-4473 GCA_050741935.1 Acidimicrobiia bacterium
GGGTGAGCCGGCACCAGCCCATCTTGGGGCCGGCGGGGTCGGCGCCGGGAGGGGCGGCGAGGACGGCGGGAGCGGGCGCCGGGCCGGGACCGGGGCCGTGGAGGGCCGCCGCCAGCAGGCCCACGTAGGTCATGTTGCACTCGGCGGCGGCGGCGCTGGGGTGGGTGAGATGGGCGAAGGCGGCGGCGGCCTCCCGGGCCGCCCCGGCGTCAGCGGCGAAGCGCAGGCCGATCGGGGCCACGGCCATGAGCGAGCCGTTGCCCTGGGCGGCATCGGCGGGGGCCGGCGGGTGGCCGGCCTGCCAGGCGTCCACCGCCACCCGGGTCTGGTTCCCGATGTCGGGGGGCCCGGAGGCGGCCCAGGCCAGCAGGCGCCGCACGTAGCCGGCGGCGAAAGCCCCCGGGGCGTCGGCGTCCGCTTCGGCGTCGAGGAGCGCCTCGGCGCAGGCCACGGCCAGGGTGGAGTCGTCGGTCGGGTGGCCCGGGGCGGTGCCGAACACACCGGGGCGGAAGTCGCCGGCCACCTCGAAGGGCGGCGTCTTGAACTCGTAGGGGGCGCCGAGGGCATCGCCCAGGGCCACGCCGAGGAGACAACCCCGGTAGCGGTCGAGGATCCCGTCGGCCCGGGTCGAAGTGACATCCACCGGCTACATAGTCTGGACCAATGGCTCCTCGATCGAAGTCCGGCAACGGCCCGCCGGCCGCCGGCCCGCCCTACCCGGCCAAGAAGGGCCGCCCCAAGGGGTTCGTCCACCTCGGTGAGCGCTTCGACCGGGCCCTCGACTACGCCGTCGAGGCCCACCGGGAACAGGCCCGCAAGTCGTCGTCCGTCCCCTACCTGGCCCACCTCTTCGGCGTGGCGTCCCTGGTGCTGGAGTACGGCGGCGACGAGGACCAGGCCATCGCCGCCCTCCTCCACGACACCCTCGAGGACTGCGGGGAGGAGCACGCCCCCGCCATCGAGGCCCGCTTCGGGGCCCCCGTGCTCGAGCTGGTGCGGGCCTGCACCGACTGGGAAGGCCCGGCCGGCGCCGGGGAGAAGCCGCCGTGGCGGCCCCGCAAGGAGGCCTACATCGCCCACCTCGACCAGCTCGGCGCCGGCCATCCGGCACTGCTCGTCTCCGCCGCCGACAAGCTCCACAACGCCCGGGCCATCCGGGCCGACCTGCGCCAGTCGGGCCTGTCGGTGTGGGACCGCTTCAGCCAGCCCGCCCCCGAGCAGGGCTGGTACTACCGCAGCCTGGTCAGTGCCTTCTCCCGCCTGCTGCCCGGGCCCCTCACCGACGAGCTGCGCCGCACGGTGCTCGACATCCTGCGCATCGACCGGGCCCTGAACTGAGGCCGCCGGGCGGGCGGCCGGCCGTCAGCCGTCGACCGTCACCCGGGAGAAGATGTCGTAACCGAGCTGCGCCGGGAAGTTGGTCATGTCGACGGTGCCCGAGCCGGCCCAGGCGACCGCGGCGCCGGCGTAATCGCCGCCCGTCCCCTTGGCCGTCTTCGTTCCCGGACGGCTGCCCACCAGCAGCCAACCGGGGCGTTGGGGATCGGGCACCCCGCTCCACTGGGCGTGGTTCACGATCTCGCCGCCCGCCACCCGCAGCGTGGTGACGACGTCGAAGACCAGGCACGGCGGCGGTGTCGACGACGAGCAGGTGATCTCGTCGTGCAGCTCACCCAGGCGCTCCTCGGTCTTGAAGTCGAACACGTCGACGGTGTAGGCCACCTTGCCGGCGTCGGTCGGCTCGCTGTCGGCCACCCCGGACACGTGCAGGGTGATCACCCTGGCGTCACCCGCCGCCCCCACCGGCGGCACGGCGGCTCCGGTCAGGATCACCACCGAGGCCATGGCGGCCACCGCGACAAGCTTCATTGCTCGCATGTCTCCCCCTCACTCCATCCCCCCCGAGGGTACCGCCGGGCGCCCCCGGCGTCTCCATGTCGTAGTCTCAGCAGCCCATGGCGGAGACCTGCACCCATCTCGACACCATCGCTCCTGTGGCCCCGTCGGCTGAGGGCTGCGAGGACTGCCTGCGGACGGGGGGCCGATGGGTCCACCTGCGGATGTGCCAGTCCTGCGGGCACGTCGGCTGCTGCGACAACTCGCCCGGCCGCCACGCCACCGGCCACTGGCGGACCAGCCAGCACCCCCTCATCCGCTCGTTCGAGCCGGGCGAGGACTGGTTCTGGTGCTACCCCGACGACCTCTTCTTCGAGCTCGACGGGGTGCCGCCGGGACCGTCGCACCCCTAGGCGGCCTCCCTCCCGCCGTGGCGGCCTCCCTCCCCCCGTCGCGCGCTAGTGAAATCCACCTGCGGCGTGGATCTGGCTAACTCCAAACTGGGGCCCGAGGCCCGGGCCTGTTAGTTGTGAGGATTTTGTTAAGACTTGATGGCAATCGCCACCACTCCCCGCTGTTCGGGCTCGAACAGTGCATACTCTCCGGGATGTCCGACTTCGCCGTTCCCGAGAGCCCCTCCAACGAGGCGCTCCTCGACATGGCCGCCGGGGTGGACTTCCTCATCCGGGCCCGCCACCAGCATCAGGCGGCCCTGGCCGCCGACCAGCTGGCGGTGTGGCTCCTGAACCACTACCGGGAGCTCCAGAGCGTCCGGCACCGGATGACGCCCGAGAACGCCGACACCCTGGCCCGCAAGCTGGTCATCGCCATCGTGGAGACGAAGTCGCTGGCCGGCAGCGCCCGGGCCGGGCGGGCGCCCCACATCTCCCGCCTGCGGTCCCTGGTCCAGGAACTGGACCGGGCCGAGGCCGCCGCCGAAGACTGAGACGGCTCCGGCCCGACCGCTAGGGTCGCCGGCCGGACCACCGGACCGGGACGACCGGACCGGGACGACCGGACCCGGACGACCGGACCCGGACGATCGGAGGCCGCCGTGAGCCGACGCACCATCGCCTGCCTCGTCTACGACGACATGACCCTGCTCGACCTGGTCGGGCCCCTCCAGATCATCAAGCCGCTGCAGATGATCGGCGACTACCGCGTGGTCACGGTCGGCCACCGGGCCGGCGAGCCGGTCGGCACCGACGCCGGGCTGCCCGTGGTTCCCGAGCTGAGCTTCGACGACGTGCCCGACCCCTGGGCCATCCTCGTCCCCGGCGGCATGCTGGGCACGATGCGGGCCCTGGTCGACGAGGAGCTCATGGCCTGGGTGCGCCGGGCGGCGGCCGGCGCCGAGCTGGTGACCTCGGTCTGCACCGGGGCGCTCATCCTGGCCACCGCCGGGCTGCTGGAGGGCAGGAAGGCCACCACCCACTGGAGCTACGTCAACGTCCTGGCCCGCTTCGGCGCCCACCCCGTCCGCGAACGCTGGGTGCGCGACGGGAAGGTGATCACCGCCGCCGGCGTGTCGGCCGGCATCGACATGGCCCTGGCCCTCGTCGCCCAGCTCACCGGTGAGCCCACCGCCCGCATGATCCAGCTGATGATCGAATACGACCCGGACCCGCCGCTCGGGCCCATCGACTGGGACAGCTTCGACCCCGGCGCCCTGGACGCTATGGCCCAGGCCGCCGGCGCGGCCCGGATCCCCGAGATCCTCGCCGGTCGCCCCGACCTGCTCGAGAAGCTCGTCGGCGGCCCTGTCTAGGTGGGCAGCGAACCCGAGGGGCGCCGGCGGCTGTCGACCAGGGCGGCGACGACGTCGGCGTCGGCCGGGTCGGCCATGGGACCGTAGGTCGCCACCAGGGTGCCCCGGCAGCCGCAGGCCAGGCAGCGGACGCCGGCCACCACGGCCTCGTCGGCGGGATCGGAGTCCCCTTCCAGGCGGAAGAGCTGGAGCACCTCGATGGCGGTGGCCGCCATGGTGACGCCACAGCTGTCGCAGGCCACCAGTGGCTCGGAGCCCCCCGGCACGACATGGAAGCCGGCCTTGAAGCCGGCCGCCTCGAGCGTCCCGATGGCCTCGAGGATGGTCAGATCCCCCACCGTCTCGGCATCCACGTCCCTTCAGCCTACGGGCTCCGCCGGCCGCCCCGGGACGGGCCGCCGGGGCGGGGTCAGCGAATACCGGTGTCGCAGGCCATGTCGGCCCGGGCCCAGCGGTCGGGCTCGACGACGACGTCCACCGCCGGGCAGCCGCCGGGCATGAACCCGCCGTTGTTGTCGGCCACCAGCTGGTATTTGCCGGGCTCGACGGCGATGCCGAAGGTCCCGTCCGGGTTGGTGACGCCCTTGGCCGCCACCGACCCGTCGGGCCGCAGGAGCCGCAGCGTCGTCTCCACCGGGTAGTCCGGCGGGCAGGGGTTCTCGTACTGCTCCACCGGGCAGGTCGGCCCGGCGTGGACGAAGCCCACGACCCCCGACCCGGACGGGCACGGGGCGAAAGGCTCCTGGCCGGTGGTGCCGGGTTCGGCCGGCTCGGCGCAGGGGGGCGAGCACTGCTCGTCGGACGGGGCGGCGGACGGGCAGGGCGGCGGGCACGACGACGCCGGCGGGTACTTGGTGTCCTGCGTGCAC
>JBOGFE010000276.1:0-6240 GCA_050741935.1 Acidimicrobiia bacterium
TCCAAGGCCATCGTGATCGCCACCGGCGTGGCCCGCAGCGGCGACCGAGAGGTCCTCGGCCTGGCCGTCGGCGACAGCGAGGACGGCGCCTTCTGGACGGCCTTCCTGCGGTCGCTGCGGGCCCGAGGGCTGGGCGGGGTCAAGCTGGTGATCTCCGACGCTCACGAAGGCCTCAAGTGGGAATGTCAACCCGGATTGGCCTATCGTGCTCGCCTGATCTGGCCCCACCTGGCGGCGGCGTCTTCTTGCGGGGGCGGCTGGCGCGGGTGACCTTGAGCCGGTAGCTCTCGGTGCCGGTTTCGATGATGTGGGCGTGGAAGGTGACCCGGTCGACGATGGCGACGAGGCGGGGGTCGGGGATGATCTGGCCCCACTCGCTGAAGGGAAGGTTGGAGACGGTGGCGATGGAGGCTTTCTCTTCTCGTTCGGTGATGACCTGGAAGAGCAGCTCGGCGCCTCGGCTGTCGAGCTGGACGTAGCCGAACTCGTCGAGGCAGAGCAGATCGAGCCGGCCGTAGCGGGCAACGATGCGGGACAGGCGTCGTTCGTCGGCGGCTTCGACGAGCTCGTTGACCAGTTGGGCGGTGGTGAGATAGCGGACCCAGCGGCCTTGTTCGCAAGCGGCGACACCAAGCCCGATGAGCAGATGGCTCTTGCCGGTGCCGCTTTCGCCGAGGAGAACGACGGGTTCGCCGGCGTCGAGGTAGCTGCCGGCGGCCAGGGTGGCGATGGTCGTGGGGTTGACCGTTGGGGCGGCGGCGGTGTCGAAGTCGGCCAGTCGTTTCATGCGGGGGAAACGGGCTTCGTGGATCCGGCGGTGACGGCGCCGCTCGGCTCGTTCGTCGCACTCGGCGGAGAGCACTTCGGCGAGGTAGGCCAAGTAGGAGAGCTGGGAGCGCTGCGCCAGCTCGGCGAGGCGGCGGGACTCGGCCCGGACCATCGGCAGGCGCAGCTCGCGGGTAGCGGCGCCGATGGCGGCGACGGCGGCGGTGTCGGTCATCTTGGTCACGAGCTGGCCTCCAGCAGGTCGTCGTAGTGGCCGATGGTCGGCTTGGGCCGGTCGAAGCGGGCCAGGGCGCCGATGGGAACGACCGGCGCCGGCGGGGCGCCCTCGGCTGCCCGGCGGGCTTCGACCAGCACGATCTCGGGATCGATGCTGCCGGCGGCGAGGGCGGCGGCCATCCCCGCCACCACCGCGGGGTGGGGCAGCTGCCGGTGGGCGAGCAGCACGTCGATGAAGGCTCGGGTGCCGTCACCATCGCCGAGCCGGCGGCGGGCGGTCTGCCAGAACTGCTCATGGGTCGGTGTGAACGCTCCTGATGCTCGAGCCCGGGCCAGGGCCGTCGCTCCCGGTAATGCCCCCGGCTTGCGGGCCAGGACCTCGAGGTAGTGATCGAGGACCAGGACCTCGGAACCTTTGTGGAGGGCGCGGGCGTGGCGGGCGACCAACCGGCTGCCGTGGAAGACCTCGATGGTCTCGGCCCCGAGCATGACGTCGAGCCGCTTGCCGGCGAAACGGGCGGGGACGGAGTAGAAGCACTGGCGGACGCAGACCCTCGACTTGGCATCGACCCGGTTGTTCGACGATCGCCGCGGATCGAACGGTTCGGCCGGTAGCGGCCGCAGCTCGTGGGCTTCGACGGCGAAGTGCTCACCAACGCTGAGCATCCGGCCGCTGATCCGGCGGTGATCGTCCCTGGCGTCGGCTCTGGCCATCAACTCGTTCAGTTCCGCCAGTGACCCGACCCGGGGCATCGGGACCATGTGGCGGCGCCGGAACCGGCCGACTTCTCCTTCGACACCGCCTTTCTCGTGGGCGCCGTCCTTGCCCGGGAAGCAGAAGAACGAGTCGAACCCGTAGTGGGAGCGCATGGCGATGAACCGCTCGCTCTCCAACCGATCCCGGCCCTTCATCACCCGCACCACGGCCGGTTTCAAGTTGTCGTAGCGGATCCGACCCGGCACCCCGCCGAAATGGTCGAACGCCTGGACATGCCCGTCGAGGAACACCTCTTGAGCCTGGTTGGCATAGATGCGGTGGAAGCCCTTCCCCGACGCCGACAGCCGCATCACGAACATCCAGCCCGAGGTGAGCAGATCATTGAGGTAGAAGCTGACCTCGCCGAAGTCGACCTCGCCTTCGTCACCCAACGGATGGGTCTGGGGCACTTTCACCTCCAACAGCGGGATCGCCGACCGGCCCCGCGCCTCGGCGACATAGCGGCGGACGGTCGACTCGCCCACCACCACGCCGTGCTCCTCCACCAACCGCTGCCACACCCGGCGAGCCGTGTGTCGCTGCTTCCTCGGCGCCAACGAGTCGGCCGCCAACCAACCGTCGATCACCGGCTTCCATGGCCCCAGCACCGGAGATTCCCGCTCCGCAGTCTTCCGGGCCGGTGGCACAGCCGACGTCAGCGCCTGCCGGACATTGCGGCGGTGCGTCCTGAACCGGCGGGCCAGCTCCCGCTTCGACAGCTGCTCCCGCTCATGGGCCTTGCGGATCTGCTCGAACAGCTCCACCTTCGACCTCTTCGCCATCCGCCCACAGTCACGACCACCACACCCAACGTGGTGGACCCGCGGACCGACAGCTCAAAGGTGGGGCCAAATCAAGCGAGCACTACCGGCCGAAGTGGGGCCAGATCAGATGAGCACACTCACCTCAAGGCCGCCATCGCCGGCGTCTTCGTCGGCTCCGCCTGGCAACGGTGCCGCGTCCACTTCATGCGCAACGTCCTGGCCCGAGTTCCCAAAGGCTCATCCGAGATGGTCGCCGCCGCCGTCCGAACGATCTTCGCTCAGCCCGACGCCTCCGCCGTCGCCGACCAGCTCGAGACCATCGCCGACAAGCTCGGCCGTCAGTTCCCGGCCGTCGCCGCCATGCTCCGCGACGCCGCCCCCGACATCCTGGCCTTCGCCACCTTCCCCCAGTCCCACTGGCGCAAGATCTGGTCCACCAACCCGCTCGTGCGGGTCAACGTCGAGATCAAGCGCCGGGCCGACGTCGTGGGGATCTTCGCCAACGAGAACTCGGTCTTGCGCCTCTCCGGAGCCGTCCTGTTGGAGATCCACGACGAGTGGGCAGTCGCCGAACGCTGCTACCTCTCCGCCGGCTCCCTGGCCAAGCTCTACGAGACCGGGCAGGATGACAACCCGAAGGAGGTGGAAGGAGCGCACAGCGAGCTGGTCGCCTGACCACCAGCACCATCGCTGAGGATCACGACGACGCTCTCATTCCCACCACTCCACGGGGCGCGGCCCGAGGCCCAGGCCGAGAATGCCGACCGCCTGAAGGCCGTGTTCGACGATCATTCCGTGCGTGCTGCACGATGACGAGCGGTCGCTGATCCGAGGTGTCCGGCGTTGGGGTATCGGGGATCTCCCTAGTAGGACCCTGATCGACCCCTGAGACTGCATTGACCGGCGGAGGGCCACTGACGATCGGCCGAGGGGAACGGCGGCTCCGGCGGCTTGTATTTGCCGGTGCAACCCTGGAGCCCGGGCTGTTGCGGTTCGGCGACACCGTTCCCACTGACAGGTGTGCCTTCGCTGTCCGAGGATGCGCCCAGCAGGGAAACGAACTCACCTTCTGACCGGCGGGCCGTTGGGTTGCAAAATGGTTGCATAGCCCACCCGTGCTGTAATTACCCCCGGCGGGTATCAGCACGAATCCGCAGGTCAGAGGCGGCGGAGGGACCGGGATTCGAACCCGGGGGGCTTGCACCCAGCAGTTTTCAAGACTGCCCCATTCGGCCGCTCTGGCACCCCTCCGGGAAGGAGGCTAGCGAGAGGTCAGGCCAGGCTGCTCGCCGCGCCCACGGCGAGGACGACGGTGATGAAGGCGGCGGCGACGGTGCCGGCGTCGCCCTTGCTGCCGAGCCTGGCGACGGGGATGAGGAGCACGAGGGCGACGAGGAGCAGGGCGAGGGGCATGGCGTTCCTCCCGGGTCGTGGACTCGGGGGAGGAATCGGCACAAATCTGCCGCGCCTTGAAGGATTTCCGCCGAAGGCCGGAGCGATTTGAGCCCTGGTAGGGCCACAATCGCTCAAACCTTGCCCTGATCAGCGGGCGGCGGGGTGGGGGGCGGTGGGGGCGGCGTCGACCCTGCCGGCCCCGGGGCCGGCGCCGGCGGGGGTCATCCAGCGGGGGTAGGTCTTGCCCTGCTTGGCCTCGACGATCTCGGCGATGTAGCGGTGGAAGGTGTGCGGCTCCCGCAGGTCGGTGATCTCCTTGAAGCCCGACGCCTCGTTGGCCGACTCGATCTTCACCGTGGCGTAGCCGAGGATCCGGCCCATCGTGGTCTGGTGCAGGGACACGTCGGTGACCTTGGACCAGGGGATCCAGGCCATGCGCCGGCACAGGACCCCCCAGGAGCGGATGACCCGGAAGTCGGTGAGGGCGTAGCGGGTGTACCAGGCCTGGGCCCGGCGGACGACCAGCATGATGGCCAGCACGTCGACCACCAGGAAGCCGGCCAGGCTGACGAAGTTGGCCCCGCTGGCGCCGGCCACGAAGCCGGTGGCCAGGGCCACGGCCACCATCAGCAGGATCTGGTGGGCGGCGTCGACCAGGAAGGCGCCGGTCGAGGGCTCGTCGACCAGGATGAGCTGCTCGTCGCCGATCAGATAGCCGCGCAGGATGTCATCCGGCGGCGGCAGGAGAGCCGAACGCAGGCGCCGGAGCACCATCGGGCAGATCAGTCGACCAGGTCGCCGAAGAACTCCGCGCCCTTGTCCAGGGCCTGGGCGAAGAAGTCTCCCGTGTTGCCCAGGAACGAGCCCATCGAGTCGGAGGACGACGTCGGGTCGTTCCAGATGCTCATGATGACGAAGGCGAGCGCCAGATAGATGAGACCTTGCTTGAGCTTCACAGCCCGCGATCCTATCGCAACTACTGAGGAAATTGAACAGCTATGTTGCGAATGATCACTCAGCCTGGCGGCGGGACCCGGTCGAAGCCGGTGAAGGGCCGCAGCACGTCGGGGACGGCCAGCGCCCCGCCCTCGTCCTGGTAGTGCTCGAAGAGGAACAGCAGGGTGCGGCCCACGGCGCAGGCGGTGCCGTTGAGGGTGTGGACCAGGCGGGTGGTACCGCCGCCCGCCGGCCGCATCCGGGTCGACAGCCGCCGGGCCGAGTAGTCGGTGTAGTTGGAGCAGGAGGTCAGCTCCCGGTAGCGGCCCTCGGAGGGAAGCCACACCTCGAGGTCGTACTTCTTGGCCGCCGGGGCCCCGAGGTCGCCGGCGGCCACGGCGATCACCCGGTAGGGCAGGCCGAGGCCGCGCACGATCGACTCCTCCACGGCCAGCATGGCCTCGTGCTCCTCCCAGGAGCTCCCGGGATGGGCGTAGCTGAACATCTCCACCTTGTCGAACTGGTGGACGCGGAAGACGCCCCGGGTGTCCTTGCCGTAGGTGCCCGCCTCCCGCCGGAAGCACGACGAGAACCCGCCGTAGCGCCGAGGGAGCGACTCCTCGTCGACCAGCTCGCCCAGGTGGATGCCGGCCAGGGGCACCTCGGACGTCCCCACCAGGAACAGCTCGCCCCCGTCCACCTCGTAGACCTGGGACCGGTCGGTGGGGAAGAACCCGGCCGCCTCCATCATCGACTCCCGCACCAGCACGGGGGGGACGACGGGGGTGAAGCCCTCCTCGACCAGGCGGCCCATGACCCAGCGCACCAGGGCCAGCTCGAGGAGCACCGCCTCGCCCATCAGGTAGGCGAAGCGGCTGCCGCTGGCCCGCACCGCCCGCTCGGAGTCGACGAAGCCCATGGCCTCCCCGAAGGCGGCGTGATCGAGGGCCGGCGCCGGTGGGGTGTCGCCCAGGGTGCGGACGACCTCGTAGTCGTCCTCGCCCCCGTCCGGCACCGAGGGATGGGCGGGGTTGGGGACGCCGAGGGCGAGACCGGCCAGGTGGGCCTCGGCCTCGGCCAGGCGGGGCTCGGCCGTGGCCAGCTCCTCCTTCAGGGCGCCGGCGGCGGCGATGCGGGCCGGACGCTCCTCCGGGCTCGCCTCCTTGATCTCCTTGCTGGCCGCGTTCTGGCGGGCCCGGAGCCCCTCCACCTCGGTCCGCAGGGCCCGGGCCGCCTCGTCGGCGGCCAGCACCTCGTCGATGAGCCCTTCGGGCACGCGCTTGCGCTCGATCCCCTCCCGGTAGGCGGGGTCGTCCCGTAGGGCCCGGAGATCGATCATGAGACCTGCGCCAGCAGGGCTCGGCGGCTGGGGCAGGGGCCCCCGGC
>JBOGFE010000277.1:0-9493 GCA_050741935.1 Acidimicrobiia bacterium
GGGCGGCGTCGGCCACCGGCCCGGCCGCGGCGGGGGGCACCGAGATCACGGCCCGGCGGCCGTCACCCACCCCGGCCAGGGGGTAGGTGTTCCCGTCCCAGGCGGGCTCATCCCGGAGGGGCCAGCCCACGATGTGAACCGGCTCCTCCGGTGGCCACGCCCCGAGCCAGGCCCGCAGGTGCGCAACCAGCCCATCCTGGAAATTTCTCCCGGATGGCGTCATGCGGGGCGCTTTCGGACGTTCACGTTATGGAGGATTTGTCCCCTGCGGCCCGGCTCCCTTCCCCCCGGGGAGCCCCGCGTCGGTTTGGCGTGCCTCAGCCGATGCCGGCGGCCTGCTTGGCCGCAGCCAGCGCCGAGTCGTAGTCGGGCTCGCGGGTGAGCTCCGGGTTGCGCTGGGCGTGGACGATCTGGTCGTCGGCGTCGAGTACGAACAGCGACCGGGCCAGCAGGCGCAACTCCTTGACGACGAGGCCGTAGGCCTGGCCGAAGGACAGGTCCCGGTGATCCGACAGCATCGTCTGGGTGCCCTCGACGCCGGCGTCCCTGGCCCAGCGGCCCTGGGCGAAGGGCAGGTCGGCACTGATGGTGAGGATCTCCACGCCCGGCAGTGAGGCCGCCTCCTGGGCGAAGCGCCGCGACTGGGTGTCACAGACCGAAGTGTCGAGCGACACGACGACGTTGAGGATCCGCACCTTCCCCTTACCGTCGGCCAGCGTGTAAGGCTCCAGGCCGCTCAACAGCGTGAAGTCGGGGCTGGCCTGGCCCACCTCGACGTCGTCGCCCAGCAGGGTGAGAGGGGTGCCCTCGAAGGAGGCCGCCCCGGCGCGCTCAGTCATGCTGCTCTCCCCTTTCCTGATTGGTCATGGGGTGGCGAGGCTACTCCGGTGAGGGCCGGGCGCAACTTCCCGGCTCCGGGGCGTCTCAGGCCCGCCAGCTCGCCGGTCCGCCCTCCCCCGCCGCGAGCCTCGGGGGTGGCACGATGTCGCCGTGGGTGTGGTCCCCCGGACGCTCCGGGTCGCGGTGGTTCTCCTGTCCGTAGGGTTCGGCCTCGTGCCCGTCCCGTCCGGGTCGGCCGCCATCCTCGACCCGGTGATCGGGCTGCTGCCCCCCGGCCTGCTGGCACCGCTGCCCCTGGCCTCCACCGGCGGGTTGTGGTTCCTGTCCTTCCAGGACGAGTTCGACGGTTCCGAGCTCGACGCGTCCAAGTGGACCAACGGCTTCGGCTGGGGCGAGACGGCGGGCCACGTGGCCGGCGCCTGTGACCCGGCCAACAACATCGTGGGCGACGGGGTCCTGACCCAGCGGGCCGACAACCGGCCCCTCCTCGACCAGCCCTTCGCCGCCGCCTGCATCCACTCCCGGGACAAGTTCGCCCAGCTCTACGGCTACTACGAGGCCCGCATGCGGGTCCCCCGGGGCCCGGGGTTGCACAGCGCCTTCTGGGGCAAGCCCAACGACGAGTCCTGGCCCCCCGAGCTCGACGTGGAGGAGATCTCCGGGGGCATCCCCGACCGGGTCACCATGTCCGTCCACTGGCGGGACGGGAGCGGCCACCGCTTCAGCAACTCGAAGTTCTTCGGGCCCGACTTCTCGGCCGACTACCACGTCTTCGGCGCCGAATGGTCGCCCGGCGGCACCATCTGGTTCGTGGACGGCGTCGAGCGGGCCCGCATCGCCGCCGGCGCCGGCTTCATGGACGACGGGGGGCCCTTCTACCTGATCGTGAACCTCCAGGTCGGACTGCGGGGCGCCGGCGTGCCCGACGCCTCGACCTCCTGGCCCGCCAACCAGTACGTCGACTACGTGCGGGTGTGGACCCGACCGCCCGGCCCGGTGCTGCCCGTGGGGGCCGGGGCCTAAGCGTCCTCCTGCCGGGCCCGGAAGGCGGTCAGGGCCCAGCGCAGGGCTTCGTCCGCCGTCGCCCGCCGGCCCCGGTCGATCTCGACGGCCACGCGGGCCTCGTCGAGCAGGCCGGCGATCTCCTTGCGCCGGCCGCCGACCCGGTCGGTCACGGGTCCGACGGACGCGGCCTCGCCCAGCGTCTCCCGCAGCTCTTCGGCCTTGCCGAGCATCCGGGCGCCGACCGCGGCCTCGTCAGCGTCCCGAACGGTGAGCAACGCCACGGTGGTCTCCAGCGCCTCCGCCACCCACCGGCGGGCGCCCAGCTGTCGCAGGCGGACCAGCAGCGGGCCCAGTGCCTCGATGGCCATGGCATCGTCGTCGAGCAACGCCGCGGCCTCCGACGCCCGGACGAGGGCCATGACGGTGAAGCCCGGCATGGGCAGCTCCTTCGCCGCGGCCACCGCGTCCCGGGCCCGGCGCCGGGCCGCGTCCCCGTCGCCGAGGGCCGCCGCCACCAGGGCGAGGGCAGCCCAGACATGCACGGCCAGGAACACATTCGTGGCCACGGATACGGGGACACCGCCTTCGACGCCGATGTCACCCACGGACTGCTCGAACCACGCCTGCGCGCCGGCGTAGTCACCGCGATGCATGCACTCCCAGGCGAGCTCGTGTTCGCACCAGCCGCGCGGGACGGCCAACCCCTGGTCGGCAAAGTGATCCCGGCCGGCGCGGAGGACGGCGCGACCCTCCTCATGGCGACCCTGGGTGACGATCTTGCTCCCGAGGTAGAACCGGGCCCGGGCGACGGCGTCGGCGTCGCCGAGCCCCTCGGCCATCTGCAGGCTCTCCCGCAGCATGCCCTCCACGTCTTTCTGGTGATCGTCGTCCCCGTCGCCGAAGTACAACCAGGCGGCGCTGAGGCACTCCACCAGCGCCCGGGACGGTTCCGGACGGGGCTCGGCCAGGCAGCGGGCCAGGAGCGGACTGATGTCCGTGCGGTTGGCCCACATGGCGTACAGCCAGTAGGCCGCCATCAACCGGAGCGCCTCCGCTCGCCGGCCGCGGGCCAGGCTCCACTCGATGGCCTGGCGGAAGTTCGCCTCGTCCGTCGTCACCTGGGTGATGATCGCTCCCGACGCCCAGTACCCCATCGCCTCGGACTGGTCGGCGTGACCGAGGAAGTGGGCGCAATGGGCCTGTCCGGCGGCGTCCTCCTCCCCCACCTCGGCCAGCTTGCCGGCGGCGTAGGTCCGCACCGTCTCCAGGAGCTGATAGCGCACCTCGGAGGCGTGCTCGATGACGGACACCAGCGACTTGTCCACGAGCCGGGCCACCAGATCGAAGGCGGGAAGGCCCCCGCCGCCGGGCTCCAGGCCGTTCACCACCGCCTCGGCGGCTTCGAGATCGAAGCTTCCGGGGAACGCACCGAGTCGCCGCAGCGCCCGCTGCTCGGCGGGCGGGAGCAGGTCCCAGCTCCAGTCCATGGTGGCCAGCAGGGTCTGGTGCCGGGGAGCGGCACCCCGGCTCGCGCCGGCCAGGAGTCGGAACCGGTCGTCGAGCCGCTCGGCCAGCTGCTGGGCGCCGAGCACCCGGATGCGGCTGGCAGCCAGCTCGATGGCCAGCGGGACGCCGTCGAGCCGGCGACAGATCTGAGCGACAGCCCCGGCGTTGGCGTCGCTCAGGGCGAAGGCGGGCTGGGCACTCCGGGCCCGGACACAGAAGAGATCGACGGCGTCGGAGCCCTCCAGGTCGACGGCACCCTCCGGCACGGCCGGAGGCAGCGAGAGCGGCGGGACGGACCAGGTGACCTCGCCGGGGAGGGCCAGGATCTCCCGGCTGGTGGCCAGCACCGACACACCCGGCGCCCCGGGCAGCACCGCCTCGAGCAGATCGGCGACCGCTTCCACCACGTGCTCACAGTTGTCCAACACAAGCAGCAGGCGCCGGGCCGCCAGCCAGTCCCGCAGCCGGTCGGACGCCTCCTCCCCCCCACCGAGGGACGACAGCAGCCCCAGGTTGGCGGCCACCGTCTCGGCCACCACCGAGGGGTCCTGCACGGGAGCCAGCTCCACCAGCCAGGCGCCGTCGGGGTAGTCGTCGAGCCGGGCCCGGGCCAGCTCGATGGCGAGGCGGGTCTTGCCCGCGCCGCCCACGCCCGTGAGGGTGAGGATGCGCCCCGCGCGGAGGAGGAGGGTCAGCTCGTCGAGCTCGCGGACCCGGCCGAGGAAGGGCGTCATCGCCCCCGGCAGGTTGGTGCGGGGCGCCCCGCCGGAGCGCAGGGCCGGGAAGACGGACTGGAGCTCGGGATGCTCGACCTGGAAGATCTGCTCCGGGCGGGACAGGTCGGCCAGCCGGTGCTCGCCGAGGTCCCGCAACCGCACGCCGGCGGGAAGGTCGTCGCCGGCCAGGTCGGCGGCGGCCCGCGAACAGAGGATCTGTCCCCCGCCGGCCAGGGCCAGCAGCCGGGCCGTCCGGTTCAGGGGCGGGCCGACCCAGTTGTCGCCCCGGGCTTCGGCCGCCCCGGCGTGGACGGCCATCCGCACCCGGAGCGGTTCCGGTCCTTCCCAGCGCTCGGCCTGCAGGGCGTGCTGGCCGGCCACGGCGGCGCCCAGGGCGGCGGCGGCGGTGGCGAAGGCGGCGCACAGCCCGTCCCCGGTGTGGGCGAAGACCCGCCCGCCGGCCTGCTCCACCTGGGCCCGCAACGATGCGTCGTGGGCGGCGAGGTCGGTGCCCATGGCCCGCCGGTCGCCTTCCCACCGGCGGGTGCTCGCCTCGATGTCGGTGAACAGGAAGGCCACGGTGTCATGGGCGGGCGCCGAGGGCCCGGCGAGCTCCGGGCTCTGGGCCAGGATCTGCTGCTCGAGGCGCCGCAGCTCCGGTCCGGGTTCGAGACCGAGCTCCTCCACCAGCAGCTCCCGGGCCCGCTGGAAGACCCGCAGCGCATCGGCCTGGCGACCCTGCCGGTACAGGGCCACCATCAGCCGGCCCCAGGCTCCCTCCCGCAGCGGGTGGGCGGCCACCAACGACTCCAGCGCCGCCTGGGCCCGGTCGGGTCGGCCGGCGGCGAGCTCGGCGTCGGCCAGTCCCTCGGTGGCCGCCAGCCGGGCTTCGTCGAGACGGGTCGCCTCCACCCTGACCTCGTCGTCATCAGCCAGCTCCGGGAGGGCCGCCGGGCCCTGCCACCGGTCGAGACCGGCGGCGAAGCAGCGGGCGGCTTCGGTCGGCTCGCCCGAGGCGAGCAGCCGGTGGGCGGCGGCGACGTCGACCTCGAAGCGGTGGGCATCGAGGCACTCGGGATCGGCCTGCAGGACGTAGCCGGCCTCGAGCCCGGCCAGGGCGACGCCGCCGGTGGTGTCGCCGGCGGGGAGATCGGCGAGCAGGCGCCGCAGGCGGGACACCAGGCTCCGCACGGTGGTGTCCACCGAGGCCGGGGGAGCCTCGCCCCAGAGGGTGTTCACCAGGCGTTCGACCGGCACCGGACGGTTGAGCTCGACGGCGAGGCGGGCGAGGAGGAGCCGCTGCTTGGAACTGCCGATGGGCACGGGCCGGCCGTCGACGGCCATCTCGAATGGCCCGAGAATCCGCAAGTCGATCCGTGGCGGCATCGCGCGTCGCCCCGCCCCTCTCCCCGATGGGCGAACGGTAACCCCCGGCTCCCGCCCATTGCACGGGCAAGCTCGACCGGCGCAACGGCCGCGCAATGGCAGCGGCGCAACGACCGCGCAACGGTCACAGGACACACTGCGGTCCATGGAACCCGATGAACTCCTCGAAGCCGGCGGTCGGGCACTGGACGCCTCGGTGCACCGGCTGGCCACCGCCATCCGCCCGCTCACCGAGCTGAACCAGGCGCTGCCGGGCTCGACGTGGACCGCCCGGGAGGCGATCGCGCACCTGGTCACCGCCATGGACCTCTACACCGAGATCGCCACCGGGACGCCGTCGCCCGTCACCGAGTTCTCCACCGCCTCGTTCGAGGACGACAACCGGCGCCGGATCGCCGACGTGTCCGAGACGGATGCGGCCAAGCTCGCCTACCTGCTCGAAGACGCCACGGCGCGCTTCCTCTCCGCCCTGCGCGGGCAGGCCGGCAACCAGACGGTGACGTGGCACGCCGGCATGCAGGTCGACCTCGCCACCCTGGTCGCGCTCATGCTCGGGGAGGTCGTCCTCCACGGCTACGACGTGGCCACCGCCTACCAGCAGCCGTGGCCGCTGGGCATCGGCGACGTGGCCCTGGTGCTGGGCGCCTACGCCCCCTGCTACGAGCGGTGTGTGAACACCGAGCGCACCCGGGGGCTCACCGTCGCCTACGAGATCGAGGTCCGGGGCGTGGCCCGCTTCGTCGTCCGCTTCGACGACGGGCGCTACTCCCTGACCCTGCCGGGGCCCGAGCCCGTCGACTGCACCATCTCGGCCGATCCCGTCGCCTTCCTGCTGGTGGGCTCGGGCCGGCTCGAGCGGTGGCCCGCCATCGCCCTCGGGCTGGTGGAGGCGGGTGGCTCACGCCCGGAGATGGCCCTGGAGTTCAACGACCTCTTCATCTTTCCCTGACCCCTGGTCGGTTCCCAAGGAGGCGGCAATGACCGAGCGATACGACGTCGTGGTGGTGGGCGCCCGCTGCGCGGGCTCCACACTGGCCTTCCACCTGGCCCGGGCCGGGTTGTCGGTGGCCCTGGTCGACCGCATGCGGTTCCCGAGCGACACGATCTCCACCCACTTCTTCGAGTCCCCCGCCGTCGCCGCCATCCAGCGGATGGGGTTGCTCGATGAGGTGGTGGCCAGCGGCGCGCCCTGGGTCCGCCATGCCGACTTCCAGCTGGGCGACGTGGCCGGCATCGAGCCGTACGGGGCGGGGGAACCCGGCGACCCGCAGGGCCCGGCGCTGTGCGTGCGCCGCCCCGTGCTCGACACCGCGCTGGTGAACGCCGCCGGCGGAGCGGGCGCCCACGTGCTGACCGGCACCCGGGTGACGGGGCTGGTCTCGGCCGGCGACCGGGTGACGGGGGTGGCCGTGGTCGACGAGTCCGGGCGGGAGACCCAGCTCGACGCCGCCATCGTGGCCGGGGCGGACGGGTCGGGCTCGTCGGTGGCCCGGATGGTCGGGGCCCGGCGCTACCACGTCCATCCCAACCAGCGGTTCTGCTACTACGGCTACTTCGAGGGGGCCAGCGAGCCCGGGCCGCCGGCGTTGTTCTTCCACCAGCCCGACGACGTCATCCACTTCGGCCTCCCCAGCGACGCCGGGTTGTACACGGCGGCCATCCTCCCGCCCCTCGATCAGCTGCGGGCCTTCGGCGACGACCTCGACGGCGCCTTCGCCACCGCCGTCGCCGGCTATGAGCCCCTGGCCGCCATCCTGGCCGGGAGCCAGCGGATCGGGCCGTTGCGGGGCATGGCCAGCTTCCCCGCCTTCTTCCGGGAGTCGGCCGGCCCCGGTTGGGTGCTCCTGGGCGACGCCGGCCATTTCAAGGACCCCACCGCCGGGCAGGGGATGGCCGACGCCTTCCGTCAAGCCGAGCGGCTGGCCGAAGACGTGGTGACCGCCCTCGGCGGGCCGGAGGCGCCCGACGAGGTCCTGGCTCGCTGGTGGGCGTGGCGGGACGCCACCGAGCTCGAGATGCACTGGCTGGCCGCCGGCATGGGAGCCGCCGGCCCGGTGCCGGCGGTCGTCTCCGAGCTGCTGCGGGACCTCCAGACGTCGGGCGGCATGTGGGACTTCTGGGGCATGTTCCACCACCGGGTGGCTCCCTCGGAGGTCTTCACGCCTGAACGTTTCGGCGCCGTCGCCGCCCGGGTGGCCGGCACCCCGCTCGAGCCCCAGGTCATGGCCGAGCTGGCCTTCATGACCGAGGGGGCCGAGCAGCGCGCCGCCCTGGCCGCCGCACCCTGCTTCGCCGACGACGGGCACCGGCTGACGGGCGCCCGGGCGGTGTAGGGCCTGGTGATGACGACAGGCCTTGCCGGGTAGGACTGCCAGAGGAGGCTCGGCAAGGGAGGCGACACCGATGGCGGTCCGGATGGTCGAGACGTTGGACTGCTGGCAACGCCGTCACCGGTGGTTCGCCTTTCCCTTCGCCGTGGCCAAGAAGTTCGGGGAGGACCAGGCCGGCCAGCTGGCGGCGCTCATCGCCTACTACTCGTTCTTCTCGCTCTTCCCCCTGTTGCTCGTCCTGTTGACCGTCCTCGGCTTCGTCCTCGGCCGGGACGCCGAGCTGCAGCGCCGGGTGCTGGATTCGGCCCTGGCCCACTTCCCCGTCATCGGCGACCGGATCCGGGACCACATCGGCAGCCTCCCCCACCGCGGTGTGGCGCTGGCCGTCGGTCTGGCCCTGGCGCTGTGGGCGGGGCTGCGAGCGGTGCAGGTGGCCCGGGATGCCATGAACTCGGTGTGGGACGTGCCCATCCGCGACCGGTCCGGGTTCGTCCCGGGGCGGCTACGGGCCCTGGCCGTCCTCGTCCTCGTGGCGGTCGCCCTGCTGCTGACGGCGGCGCTGGCCGTGACCGGCACCGGCGGCCCGGCCCTGTCGGCGGCGGTGAACACCGCCCTCTTCCTCGTCGCCTTCAAGGTCCTCACCGACCATCCGCTCAAGTGGACGGACCTCCTGCCGGGTGCGGTCGTGGCCGGCGTGGCGACGGCTCTGCTGCAGACCCTGGGGGGCGTCTACGTGCAGCCCACCCTCCGGGACGCCAGCCAGACGTACGGCGGCTTCGCCGTGGTGATCGGCCTGCTGTCATGGGTCCATCTCCAGGCCCAGGTCACCCTCTACGCCGCCGAGGTCAACGTCGTCCGGGCCCGCCGGCTGTGGCCCCGGAGCCTGACCAACGACGAGCTCACCGAGCCCGACCGCCAGGCCCTGGTCCAGCACGCCGAGGTGGAGGAGCGCCTGCCGGGCGAGGACGTGCGCGTGGCGGTCCCGGGGGAGAACCACGAGCGGGGCGTGAACCGGCCCGAGGTGCGGGCCGCCCCGATACCCGCCAGCGAACGCCGGCCCTGAGCGATCCGGGCCCGGGGCGTCTCGGGCACAGGAATACGGGGATTAGGGCCGAACTAACTGAATGTCGCTCTCTGTGACATTCGCGGGCTTTGGGGGGAACCATGAGAACGCGGCCTTCGGTCCGGCGCGCCCACTGGGCGGCGCTGGTGGCACTCGTGGTCGTCGTGGCCGGGCCGCTGCCCGGCAGCCGGGCGGGCCTCGTTCAGGCCGAAGGGGGAGGTCCGGGCCGCTGGATCGTCGTCCTCGACAGCTCCGTCGGCGACCCCGGGGCGGTGGCCCGCGAGCACTCGGGCCGCTTCGGCGGCAAGGTCAAAGACGTCTTCGGCGCCGCCTTCAAGGGCTACACCACCGACTTCGCCGGCGCCGTGCCCGCCGCCCTCCTGGCCGACAGGCGGGTCCGCCACGTGGAGCGCGACGCCACCGTCGCCATCGCCAAGACCTACGAGCAGAAGCCCGTCCCGGGCACGATCAACGGCCAGTTCTCCTGGGGTCTGGACCGGATCGACCAGCGCAACCTGCCCCTCAACCAGACCTACGCCTACAACGAGACCGGGGCCGACGTCACCGCCTACGTGCTCGACACCGGCATCTTCACCACCCACAACGAGTTCCGCTGCCCGGGAGCGGCCACGGCGGCGGCCTGCAGC
>JBOGFE010000278.1:0-7824 GCA_050741935.1 Acidimicrobiia bacterium
GTGTGAGATCCCTGGGCTGGGGCCGATCCCGGTGGCGCTGGCCCGGCGGATGGCGACCGACTGCATCCTCAAGGTGCTGGTCACCAAGGGGGTGGACATCACCGCGGTGGCCCATGGTGGGCGCACCATCCCCGCCCACCTGCGTACCGCCCTCGACGCCCGCGACCCGAAATGCATCGTGCCGCACTGTGATGCCCGCCGGAACCTCCAACGCGACCACCGCGACCCATGGGCCGCCACCCGCGACACCAGCCTCGAGAACACGGCCCGCCTCTGCCCCTGGCACCACTACCAGAAATCATGCCTGGGGTACCGCTACCGGGGCGGGCCCGGCAGCTGGGAATGGATACCCCCCGACGAACCGGTCGAGCCCAGGGCCTGGCCACCCCCCAAGTGGCCGGCGAGCATCGGTGTTCGGGGCAGGCCGCCGCCCTGACCGCGCGTCTGGCCTTGGAGTCTGAGCGTCGGCGCGCGGGGCGTTTCGGCGAACCGGTGAGCGATCGCCCACAATGCGGGGCGACGAGGGGAGCCCCAATGAAGAAGCTCGTGGGATTGGTCGCGCTGGTCGCCCTGGTGGCCGGGGCCTGCGGCGACGACGGTGAGAAGGCCGCCGAGACCGACAACTCCGGTCCGCAGGCCACGGAAGCGGCCGCCGAGCGGGGCCCTCTGACCTACACCGTGGCCGTCGACGGGCCCTCTCCCGAGGGCAAGAACGTCCAGCTGTCGGCGTACTTCCCCGGTCTGGTGAAGGTGCACGCCGGCGACACGGTCGTGTTCGACAACAAGTCGACGCAGGCCCCCCACACCATCAGCTTCGGCATCAACTCGGCCCGATCCAACAGTCCGTCTCCGGTGACCAGGACCGCCACGTTCAACCCGGCCGTCTTCGGACCGTGCGTGACGACGGCCGAGCCGACCGCCGACCTCGAAGCCTGCCCGGAGGCACCCGCGCCCCAGCTGCCGCCCTACAGCGGGAAGGGCTACTGGAACTCGGGGGTGCTGGCCCCGGCGGTGGCGCCGGCGGGCGTCAAGCAGGTGTCGGTCAAGTTCGACGAGTCGGTTCCGCCCGGCAGCTACCCGTACGCCTGCATCCTCCATGGCTTGATGGGCGGCAGCATCACGGTGGTGGCCACCGACGCGTCGCGTGACGTCCCGGAGGAGAGCGCGGCCAAAGGCGCCACCGCGGCCGCCGGCGCCGCCACCGCGGCCGCCGCCATTCCCGACCCCACCGCGCCCCCCGGAAACGTCGTCGCCGGCTGGGGCGACAACCTCACCGCCGTCAACCGGTTCTCCCCTGCCGTCGTCGAGATCGCCGCGGGCGACACGGTGACCTGGAAGGGGGCCAGCACCTACGAGCCCCACACGATCACGTTCGAGCCGCCGTTCTCCAACCCGGAAGATCCACGGGCGGTGCCCCCTACCGGGACGAAATCCGGGGGGACGTACACGAAGGGGTTCACGAACTCCGGCTTCATCGGCCCGAAGCCCTTCCCGGCGGAGACCTTCTCGCTCCGCTTCGCCCGGGCCGGTGACTACAGCTACGTCTGCGCCCTCCACCCCGGCATGGCCGGCACGGTGAAGGTGACCTGATTACGGGTTGGGGATCGGGGGCATCGCTCCTCCTGTCTAGAACGTCTGGTGGGCGACGTCGGACAGGGAGAACCAGTCGCGTGTGAACGAGACGGCGGCCTCGGTGTCGAACTCGCGGCAGGTGAAGACGATCAGCGACAGAAACCGGGCCGCGCTCCAGACGTAGAGCGAGATCCCGGAGTCGATCAGCGGGATGAAGGCGTCGTAGCCCTGGTTCTGATCCCGGCCGAGCCCGGCGGAGGCGAAGACCGTCGGGTCGCCGTAGGTGTGCAGGCCGAGGGCGGCGGGCAGGTCGATCAGGAAGCGGCGGAGCGACGCCTCGTCCACCGTGATCGTGAAGTGGCCTTCCAGGAGGAGGCGCTGGCGGGTGATCTCGGGTGCGAGGTCGCGCATGGTGGCACCCTAACGTCGCTTCCGGAGCCGGTCGTCGGCCGAGGATGGAGAGAAGGTGCGGTCGCTCTGCGTGCCCCGTCGCCAAGGTACCTGAGGGGTCGAACGCTACGGAGCGCCGACGGAGTCGAAGTGCGGATCGCCGGCGTCGAGGCCGGCCAGCCAGCGGTCGACGACGGTGGCGCACTCCCGGGCCTCGTTGATGGCCCACACCACGATGGACTGGCCCCGGCGGGCGTCGCCGCAGGCGAAGACGCCTTCGGTGGAGGTGGCGTAGCCCGGCGCCTCGATGTTGCCCCGGGCGTCCTCGGCCAAACCCATCTGCTCGAGGAAGGCGTCGCGCTCGGGGCCGGCGAAGCCGATGGCCACCAGCACCAGGTCGGCGGGGAGCGTCGCCTCGGTGCCGGGGATGGGCTCGAAGGTGGGGGGGCCGGCCGAGGTGGCGATGAGCACCTCCTCCACCCGCTCGGCGCCGCCCGACAGGGCCAGCGTGACGATGTCGAAGCGGCGCTCGCCGCCCTCGTCGAGCGCATAGGTGGAGGGCAGGCGCCGGGGCATCTCGGGCCAGGTGGTGATCTCCCGGGGCCGGGTCCCGCCTGGCGGCGGGTAGCGGTCGAGCTGGGTCACCGACAGGGCCCGCTCCCGGTGGGCGTTGCCGATGCAGTCGGCCGCCGTGTCGCCGCCCCCGACGACGACCACGTGCTTGCCGGCGGCGGTGATGGTGGACTCGTAGCGGGGCGCCGCCCCGCGGGGTGCCCCCGAGGCCACCAGGCCGGCCACCGCCCGGTTGCGGTCGTAGAGGTAGTCCATGGCCAGGTGGACGCCCTCCAGGCGGCCGCCGGGAACGTCGAGCTCCCGGTGGAGCCGGGCCCCCACCGCCACCACCACGGCGTCGTGGGCCCGGCGCAGGTCCTCGACGGAGAGGTCCACCCCCACGTCGACGTTGCAGCGGAACTCGACGCCCTCCGCCTCCATGACCGCCACCCGCCGGTCGACGAAGCGCTTCTCCAGCTTGAAGTCGGGGATCCCGAAGCGCAGCAGCCCCCCGGGCGCCTCGTCGCGCTCGTAGACCACGGCGTGGTGGCCGGCGTAGTTGAGCTGGGCGGCAGCCGCCATCCCCGCCGGCCCCGAACCCACCACGGCCACGCTGCGCCCGGTGCGCTGCGCCGGCGGGCGGGGGATCACCCAGCCCTCCTCGAAGGCCCGCTCGATGATGGACAGCTCGATCTGCTTGATCATCACCGGGTCGTCGTTGATCTCGAGCACGCACGCCGCCTCGCACGGCGCCGGACAGGTGAACCCGGTGAACTCGGGGAAGTTGTTGGTGTAGTCGAGCCGCTCGTAGGCCTCCCGCCACCGACCCTGGTAGACGAGGTCGTTCCACTCCGGGATGAGGTTCCCCAGCGGGCAGCCGTTGTGGCAGAAGGGGACGCCGCAGGCCATGCACCGCTGCGCCTGCTCCTGGACCTCCCCGGCGGGCAGGAGGGTGAACACCTCGTGGTAGTCGTTGACCCGTTCGACCGGGTCGCGGTGTGGGTCCCCCGACAGGGCCCGTCCGATCTTGAGGAAGCCGATGGGATCGGGCATCAGGACGACGCCCGCGCCGCCGCCAGGCGCTCCAGCGCCCGCTTGTAGTCCTTCGGCATGACCTTGACGAAGGCCCCCGAGCGCTCGGCCCACTCGTCGAGCAGCCGGCGGGCGAGGGTCGATCCGGTCCGCTCGGTGTGCTCGGTCACCAGGGCCCGGACGCCCTCGAGGTCGTCGGGGGTCGGCTCCTCCAGGTCGACGAGGTCGGGGTTGCAGCGCCCGGGGAACACGCCCCGCTCGTCGAGGACGTAGGCGGTGCCGCCGCTCATGCCGGCGGCGAAGTTGCGCCCCGTCTCGCCCAGCACCACCACCGTCCCGCCGGTCATGTACTCGCAGCCGTGGTCGCCCACCCCCTCCACCACGGTGGCCACACCCGAGTTGCGCACCGCGAAGCGCTCCCCGGCCAGGCCCCGGAAGAAGGCCCGCCCCGAGGTGGCGCCGTAGAGCACGGTGTTGCCGACGATCACGTTCTCCTCGGCCACGAAGGTCGACTCGGCCGGCGGCCGGATGACGAGCACCCCGCCCGAGAGCCCCTTGCCGGTGTAGTCGTTGGCCTCGCCGTCGAGGGTGAAGTCGATCCCGGAGGCCAGCCAGCCGCCGAAGCTCTGGCCGGCGGAACCGGAGAAGCGCACCGCGATGGTGCCCTCGGGGAGCCCCTCGGCGCCGTGGGCCCGGGTGACGGCGTTGGAGAGGAGGCCGCCGACGCAGCGGTTGCGGTTGGTGATCGGGTGCTCCAGGACCACGGGCTGCCGCGCGTCGAGGGCGGGGGCGGTGCCGGCGATGAGCTCGTGGTCGAGGGCGTCGTCGAGCACCGGCGGCGGGTCGGCCACCTTGCGGCGCACGGTGTCGGGGTCGGGATCGGCCGGCTCGAGTACGGCGGAGAGGTCCACCCCGGATGCCTTCCAGTGGTCGATGGCCCCGTCGAGCTCGAGGAGGTCGGAGCGGCCGATGACGTCGTCGAAGCGGGCGATCCCCAGGCGGGCCATGATCTCCCGGGCCTCCTCGGCCACCAGGAAGAAGTAGTTGACGACGTGCTCGGGCGTGCCCTGGAAGCGCTTGCGCAGCCGCTCGTCCTGGGTGGCGATGCCCACCGGGCAGGTGTTGAGGTGGCAGACCCGCATCATGATGCAGCCGGTGGCGATGAGCGGGGCGGTGGAGAAGCCCATCTCCTCGGCGCCGAGCAGCCCGGCGATGACGACGTCGCGTCCCGTCTTCATCTGCCCGTCGACCTGCACCATGATCCGCGACCGCAGGTCGTTGCGGACCAGCGTCTGCTGGGTCTCGGCCAGGCCCAGCTCCCAGGGCAGGCCGGCCGACTGGATGCTGGAGAGCGGCGACGAGCCGGTGCCGCCTTCGTGGCCGGCGATGGCCACGTGGTCGGCGCCGGCCTTGGCCACGCCGGCGGCCACCGTGCCCACCCCCACCTCGGCCACCAGCTTGACCGACACCGACGCCTGCGGGTTGGCGCAGCGCAGGTCGTAGATGAGCTGCTTGAGGTCCTCGATGGAGTAGATGTCGTGATGGGGCGGCGGCGAGATCAGCTCAACGCCGGGGGTGGCGTAGCGGAGCTGGGCGATGTAGTCGCTCACCTTGTGGCCCGGCAGCTGGCCGCCCTCGCCCGGCTTGGCCCCCTGGGCCACCTTGATCTGGAGCTGGTCGGCGTGGGCCAGGTAGTCGATGGTGACGCCGAAGCGGGCCGAGGCCACCTGGCGGATGGCGGAGTGGCGCCGGTCGCCGTTGGGGTCGGCGATGTTGCGGCGCGGATCCTCGCCCCCCTCGCCCGAGTTCGACTTCCCCCCGATGCGGTTCATGGCCACGGCCAGGGTCTCGTGGGCCTCGGGGGAGATGGAGCCCAGGCTCATGGCCCCGGTGGCGAAGCGCTTGACGATCTCGGCCGCCGGCTCGACCGCATCCAGGGGCAGCGGCTCGGGGGCGTCCTTGAAGCGCAGCAGCCCCCGCAGGGTGGCCCGGCGGCCGTTGTCCACGTTGGCCAGGCGGGCGAACTCGGCGTACTCGGCCCGAGCCTCGGGGTCCACGCCACCGTTGCGGTTGTCCCTGGCGTGGCCGTTGCCGTCGGGCCCGGGGGCGATGCGCACCGCCCGCTGGAGCTGGGCCACGACGTCGGGGCTCCACTGGTGGACCTCGCCGAAGCGCCGCCAGGCGTAGACGCCACCGGGGGGCAGCAGGGCGTCGTGGCGGCCGGGGTAGGCCCGGGCGTGGCGGTCGAGGGCCTCCCGGGCGAGCACGTCGAGCCCCACGCCGCCGATCCGGGAGGCGGTGCCGTGGAAGTGGCGGTCGACGAGGTCGGGGTCGAGGCCCACGGCTTCGAAGATCTGGGCGCCGGTGTAGGACTGGACGGTCGAGATCCCCATCTTGGACAGGACCTTCAGCAGCCCCTTGCCGATGCCGGCCACCACGCTGGCCGTGGCCTGCTCGAGGGTGGTGCCGGCGGGCAGCTCGCCCGAGGCGATCATGTCGGGCAGGGACTCCAACAGGAGGTAGGGGTTCACGGCGCTGGCCCCGTAGCCGAGCAGGCAGGCGACGTGGTGCACCTCCCGGGGCTCGCCCGATTCGACCACCAGCCCGGTGCGCAGCCGGGTGCCGAGGCGCACGAGGTGGTGGTGGACGGCCGAGGTGGCCAGCAGGATCGGGATGGGCGCCCGCTCGGCGCTCACCGCCCGGTCCGAGAGGATGATGATGGTGGTGCCCACGCCCACCGCCGAGCGGGCGTCGCCGCACAGCCGCTCCAGCGCCCGCTCCAGCCCCGCCGGCCCCTCGGCCACCGGCCAGGTGCAGTCGAGCGTCTCGGTCACGAACACGTAGTGGTCGACCGAGCGCAGCCGGCGCAGCTCGTGGTTCTGGAGGACGGGCTGGTCCATGACCAGCTGGTGGGGGTGGTTGGGGGTCTCCTCCAGCAGGTTGAGCTCGGGCCCGACCCCGGTCTGGAGGCTCATGACGATGCTCTCCCGGATGGGGTCGATGGCCGGGTTGGTGACCTGGGCGAAGCGCTGCTTGAAGTAGCTGAACAGCGACGGGGACTGGTCGGAGAGAACGGCCAGGGGCACGTCGCTGCCCATGGACCCGTCGGCCTCCTTGGCCCGGCCGGCGAGGGGTGACACCAGCAGGCGCACGTCCTCGGCCGTCCAGCCGAAGGCCAGCTGGCGGGTGCGCAGCGGCTCAATGGGCCGGAGCCGCTCGGGGGTGTCGGGCAGGTCCTCGAGGCGCAGGACGGCCTCCTCGTACCACTGGCCGTAGGGCCGGCGGGCGGCCAGGACGGCCTCCACCTCGCCGTCGGCGCACACCTGGCCCGCCTCGAGGTCGACCACGAACAGCCGCCCGGGCCGCAGCCGGCCCTTGGCCTCCACCAGCGCCGGCTCGATGGGCAGGGTCCCGGCCTCGGAGGCGAGGACGACCCAGCCGTCCTTGGTCACGGCCCACCGTCCCGGCCGCAGCCCGTTGCGGTCGAGGGTGGCGCCGATGACCCGGCCGTCGGTGAAGCTGACCGACGCCGGCCCGTCCCACGGCTCCATCAGGCAGGAGTGGTAGCGGAAGAAGTCCCGGACCTCGACGGGCAGGTCGTCGCGCCCTTCGAAGGCCTCGGGGATCATCATCATGAGGGCGTGGGGGAGTGACCGGCCGGCCATGACCAGCAGCTCGGCCACGTTGTCGAGGATGGCCGAGTCGGATCCGCCGGGGCGGATGATGGGGTGGAGGTCGGCCAGGGCCGGGCCCAGCAGGTCGGATTCGAGCTGCGAGTGGCGGGCCCGCATCCAGTTGCGGTTCCCCTCCAGGGTGTTGACCTCGCCGTTGTGGGCGATCATCCGGTAGGGGTGGGCCAGCTCCCAGCTCGGGAAGGTGTTGGTGGAGAACCGGGAGTGGACCAGGGCGAGGGCCGACTCGGTGCGCTCGTCGGTGAGGTCGGGGTAGAAGCGGGGCAGCTGGGGGGCGCTGACCATCCCCTTGTAGACCACGGTCCTCGACGAGCAGGTGGGGACGGTGAGCTGCTCGTCCGAGGCGATCTCGGCCGACCGCCGGGCGACGTAGAGGGCCCGTTCGAAGGCGTCCTGGGCCTCGATGTGACGGGGGCAGCCGATGAACAGCTGACGGATGACGGGGGCCGTCTCCCGGGCCACCCGCCCGGCGTGCTCGGGCGCCACCGGGACGTCCCGCCAGCCGAGGAACTCGAGGCCCCGCCGGCCGAGCTCGGCCATGACCAGGCGCTCGAGCGACCGGCGCTCGTCGTCGTCGGTGGGGAGG